>NZ_JANMSQ010000037.1:0-4029 GCF_031389465.1 Pseudolysinimonas sp. | reverse complement strand
CCGAGCGCGACGAGCACGGCTTTCGTCTCGATCGACTCACCGTCGAGAACCAGCCGGTACGAGATCGGCTTCAGACGGGCGAGCTCGGCGAGCAGTGCGAGGATGTAGCGGCTCGGGCCTTTGGGGTGCCGCATCGCGTTCGCGCGTTCGTTGACGATCGCGTCGAACCCGGCGCTCAGGGCGCAGGCGAACCAGCGTTCCCCTTTCACGCCCGTCTCGGCATCCATCCAGGTGATGCGCCCGGCGTCGATCGTCCGCGGCCCGGTGGCGAGGGCGGCGTCGAGGGTGCGCATCGCGGCTTCGGTGTCGTCGTGCGGGATGCCGAGACCCCGCGCCATGTCGTTGCCGGTGCCCGATGGGATGATTCCGAGCGGCACCCGGGTGCCCGCCACGAGATTGGTGCCGAGGTTCACCATCCCGTCGCCGCCGACAACGACGAGCGCGTCGGGCCGCTTCCTGACGGCGACGTTGGCGGAGGCCAGCAACTGTTCGAAGTTGGGCTCGGTGAGCGAGGTGACCTGATGCCCCATCGCCCGCAGGGTCTGCACTACGGCGGGGCCGACATCCCGGCTGGCCCCGAACGAGGCTGACGGGTTGATGGCCACCACGAGCTTCTTCGGACGCGACGTCGCGGGCATGCGCCCGAGTATCGCAGCTTCTCTGGGCCGCGACAGCCCGACGACGTTGTACCGGCGGCCCCGGCGATGTTCTGCAGCATCGTGCGATACCGGTGCGGCTGAGGGTGGTGAGTAAAGTCGCAGCGTGCGCATCACCAAGTACGAACACGCGACCCTGCAGCTCGCCCTCGGCGACGAGAGTCTCGTCATCGACCCCGGAGTCTTCCTGTCGCATCCCGACATCACCGGCGTCGTCGCGGTGGTCATCACCCACGAACACACCGACCACTGGACGGCCGAACAGGTGCGCCGCATCCTCGAAAAGAACCCCGACGCGAAAGTCTTCGCGCCGCAGGGGGTTGCGGATCAAGCCGACGATCTCGAGATCGAGGTCGTCGCCCCGGGCGACACCGCGCAGGCCGGGCCGTTCACCCTGGAGTTCTTCGGCGGCCAGCACGCCGTCATCCACGAGTCCATCCCGGTGATCGACAACGTCGGCGTGCTCGTCAACGACGAGCTGTACTACGCAGGCGACTCCTACGCGGTTCCCGGCATCGAGGTCGGCACCCTCGCCGCGCCGATCGGAGCTCCGTGGCTGAAGATCGGCGAGGCGATGGACTACGTGCTCGCGGTGAAACCGAAGCGCGCGTTCTACGTGCACGACATGACGCTGTCGGTCGCCGGCAAGCAGATGGCGGCGGCGCGACTGGCGTGGGCGACCGAGCAGGGTGGCGGCACGTTCACCGAACTTCAGCCCGGTGAGACGCTCGACATTTAAGGGTTTCGACACGCCCGCTGCGCGGACTGCTCAACCAACGGGTGGGGTGCGATGCTGCCGAATCGCACGGATCGTCAATTGAATCGCGGTGGCAGCGACGAAGAGCCCGAACAGCACCGCCGACAGCCACGGCGGCATGATGAACGCGATGGCCGCACCGCCGAGCGACGCGAGCAGCGCGGTGCCGCCGATGATGAGTCCGTCGAGGGGGCGCACCAGTTGGTTGCGCACGTTCGCGATCGACCCGGTGATCGAAGTCGGGATCATCGCGAGCAACGAGGTGCCCTTCGCGATGAGGTCGCTCACGCCGAAACCGGCGACGAGCAGCGGCACGATGAGCACCCCTCCGCCGATGCCGAACAGTCCGGCGAGAATCCCCATGACGACACCCGACGCGACGAGCCCGATCCCGATCGCCACGCTGTACTCGATGTCGGCACCTCGATCGGGCACGACGAGCAGCATCCGCACGGCGATCACCACGAGCAGCGCGATGAAGCCCCAGCGCAGAATCGCGATCGGCAGCACCTTGAGCAATCGGGTGCCGATGAGCGAGCCGGCGACTCCGCCCGCGCCGAGGAGCAGACCGGCGACGACATCGGTGTGTCCCGCGACCCCGTAGGTGGCCGCCCCAGAGATCGACGAGAGCACGATCGCGGCGAGCGACGTTGCCGCGGCGCGGCGTTGGTCGAACTTCAGCAGCATCAGCAGGAGCGGCACCATGACGATGCCGCCGCCGACGCCGAGGGCCCCCGAGAAGGTGCCGCCGATCGCTCCGACGAGCACCAGCAAGAGGATGTGACGGACCGTCGGCCGGTCGGAGGCAGGGGCAGTCGGTGACGTCACGATGCGTTCGATCCTAGGCCCGGCCGTCGGACGCTACGGTGGAGGCGTGTCCGCGCCCGACCCCGCCCCGGTCTCGCGCGGAAGCATCCGATCGTCCCGGTGGTTCCCGCTCCTGTGGCTCGTGCCGATTGGTCTCGTGTTGCTCGTCGTCGCCGTGCTGGCCGCCCGCTGGTTGCGGGAGCTGCCCGACATCCAGTCGTTCATCGCCGACTACCCGGGTGAGACCGAGATCCCGCCCGGAACCCCCGTCGGCTTCCCGTGGTGGCTGCAGTGGCAGCATGCGCTCAACGCGTTCTTTCTCGTGCTCATCGTGCGCACCGGATGGCAGATCGGGTCGGGCAAGCGCCCGCCCGCCTTCTGGACCCGAAGGAACGACGGGCTGATCCGCACCAAGAACCCGCCGAAGCGGCACAGCATCCACGTCTGGTTCCACCTCGTGCTCGACGCCTTGTGGGTCTTCAACGGGGTGCTCTACTGGGTGCTGCTGTTCGTCTCGGGTCAGTGGTTGCGGCTCGTGCCCCAGTCGTTCGACGTCATCCCGCATGCACTCTCGGCCTTCATCCAGTACCTGTCGCTCGACTGGCCGACCCACAACGGTTGGATCCACTACAACGGGCTGCAGCTGCTGATGTACGGCTTCACGGTGTTCGTCGCCGCCCCCCTCGCCTTGTTCACCGGGCTGCGCCTCTCGACGATCTGGCCCGCGTCGTTGCGCTGGGTGCCCGAGAAGCCGACGCGCACGCTGCACGTCTGGGTGATGCTCTACTTCATCGGCTTCTCGATCCTGCACGTCGGGCTCGTGCTCGCGACCGGGGCGCTGCGCAACCTCAACCACATGTACTCGGGGCGCGACGATGAATCGTGGATCGGGATCGTCGTATTCGCGGCGTCGCTCGTCGTGATGATCGTCGGCTGGGTCGTCGCCCGCCCTGCCGTGCTCACCCGCCTCGCCACCCTCGGGGGCACGATCAGACGATGACCGGCGACCTCCCCACCTACTCGATCGACGACCTCGATCGTGCGCCGGTACTCGATGTTGCGGAGTTCACGAACGACGACGCCGTCGACCTGGGACTAGCAGCGGTCGAGGTGATCGACGAGCGCGCGCTCAACCTCGCCGTGCGGGTCGTGCTGCGCGGCGACATCGTGTTCCAGGCGAAATTCGGCTCGACCGGAGCCGGGAACGACGCGTGGCTCGCGGGTAAGCACGCCGTCGTCGAGCGGTTCGGCGAACCGTCGCTGCTCGTGCGCCGTCGCCACGAAGAAGCGGGTACCCCCTTCGAGGAGCTGCCCGACATCGACCACGAGGCGTTCAAGGCGCACGGCGGGTCGATTCCGATCAAGGTGAACGGTGAGACGGTCGGGTCAATAACGACATCGGGCGAACCGGACGTCGTCGACCACGCGACCTCGGCCGAAGCCATCCGGCGCTACCTCGCGCGATAGGGATGCGGATTTGACGACGATGCCGTCGTCTGCGAGTGTTCCGCGAGAGGCACCCGCTTCGGCTCCTGAGCCGGGGCGGATTCGGCGGGCCGCCACCCATTCCTCTCCTTAGGGCCGAGAACCTTCGTTCGCATCTGCACCAGGAGTGACCGCCCATGTCCCGAATCGGTATCGTCGCCGAACGCACGGGTGAAACCCGCGTCGCTGCGACCCCCGACACCGTCGCGAAGATTCGCAGCCTCGGCTACGACGTCGTCGTCGAACGCGGAGCGGGTGCCGCATCGTCTTTCCCCGACGACACCTACGCCGCCCAGGGCGCCGAGCTCGTCGACACGAAGACCG
>NZ_JANMSQ010000022.1:0-6760 GCF_031389465.1 Pseudolysinimonas sp. | reverse complement strand
GCGGGCTACGCGATCGTCTCGTACACCGCGATGGGGGCGATCATCGGGGCCTTCCAGGCCTGACGAAGCACCGCCGCAGGTGCGGTAGAGTGATCAGTCGGTCCGCCTCCGGGTGGCTCCGATGGGGTGTGGTGTAATTGGCAACACGGCTGATTCTGGTTCAGTTGTTCTTGGTTCGAGTCCAGGCACCCCAGCAGTAAGAAAACCCCCGGTCAGACAGGGGTTTCTTGTTGGCCTATCGGCGGGCTCCGCGATGCCGTAGAACGAGCGTGCAACCGCACGGATGCCGGGCCGGCAGCCGCCGGCGCAATCACATCGCCAGTCCGAAGACCGGGCACTCTTCCTGCCGTTGATGCCGACGACCACGATCGGGTTTCCTGGGAAGGAACGATCGACGATGTCGCCGCCTTCTCCGACCTCGGAGCGAAGTACAGCTACCGATTCGGCCGCGGGGCGCGCCGCTCGCGGGCATTGGTTCGAGGTGCGTTAAAAAGCTTCTTGGTACACCCGTACCCCCGTGCGCGCTTTGGACGATAGCGGCAGTGAGGAACGAGCACCGTGCTCGATCGGCCTCCTTCTGGAGGGCGAAACCTCGGCGGTGGCTGGGGCCACTGTGCACATCAGTGGTTGGTGGATTCTTCGACTTCGTCGCCGAATCGCCGACTGCCTGACGAATGGGGATGGTTCGAAATGTTCACATGGATCGCAGGGCTGGGGTTGCTCGCCAAGCTGTCGTTGAGCGCAGGGGTCGTCGTGGTCGGCGTGACGGGCGTCGGAGTCGCCGGTGCCGCCGACATTCTGCCCGGTGAAGCGCAGGTCGTGTTCGACGAGGTGGTCGCCGTGGTGGTGCCGCTCGACGAGGACGACGATCTCGCTCACGACGCCGAGGACGCCGAGGATGCGGAACACGGCGACGAGGATGCGGAACACGCCGAGGATGCGGAACACGGCGAGGATGCGGAACACGGTGACGAGGCCGAAGACGAGACCACGGAGATCGACGACGACGAGTTGGATGATGACGACTCCGACGAGGACGAGTCCGATGAAGGCGACGACGCTGACGAGGAGTTCGAAGGCGAGGACGACGACGAGGCTCAAGACTGAGCAGTCGGCGGATCCCTCGCTGGCGGACACGACCGCACGGAGGGCAGTCGATCGGAGCGGTGGGGCGCGGGTCGACGCGTTGCTGACACGCCGCGTCAGGGTGGTCCTTCTCGATTCGGGTTCGGGAAGGACCACCTTCTGTCCCGCCGCCTTCCTGCTCGGGATGAGTCGGTGCCGATGCGCTGATCGGCGAGTGCCGTATTGTCGGGACCCGTGGGGTCCCGGGTGACAGTCGGCGAAGAGACATTCGCGTCTGTCCTGGTGGCCGCGCAAGCGGGGGCGGCTTGGGCGTCGACCCGGATCTGGGTCGAGCACGCACCGGCCGTCGCGGCGTTCCTGAGGGCGCGCGGATCGCGCGAACCCGAAGACCTGACGAGCGAGGTCTTCCTGGCGGTGTTCGATCGGATTCGTGATTTCTCCGGCGACGGAGCCGCCTTCCGGTCGTTCGTCTTCTCCGTCGCCTATCGACGACTCGTCGACGAATTGCGGATGCGATCGCGCCGCGGCGAGACCACCGAGTGGACAGCAGAACTCGATCCCCGGCGGGCTTCCAGCGCGGAGGACGAGGCCACCGTTCGCGTCGGCGACGCCCGCGTCCGCGCCCTGCTCGCTCAGCTTTCGCCCGATCAGCGTGACGTCATGGTGTTGCGGATCGTCGCAGACCTCACAGTCGAGCAGGTCGCCCAGGTGCTGCACAAGCGAGTCGGCGCCGTCAAGGCTCTACAGCGTCGGGCGCTCGAGAACCTGAGAAGGAAGTTGGCGGCGAACCGTACCCCTGTGAGCGTCGCGAGCGATAGCGATGAGTGACATGAAGAACCGCATCACCGACGCCGACGCCGAGCTGCTGCTCGCCGGAAGGGCCCCCGAGGGTCTTCCCGGCTCGGAGGAACTCGCTGCCGCGGTTACGGCGTTCCGGTCGGCGACCGTCGAAGCGATCCCGCGGCCCTCGGCGGAGCTGGCTGCTCGCCTCTCCGTTGCGGACGATGAACTCTTTTCAGCACGGGCGACATCGCCAGACACGTCGTCGCCCCGCTTCGAAACGGACTCGCCCGGCGCCCGCACGCGGGACGCCGACGCGAATGAGCGAGCGGCGGAGCGCGTTTCGCGGTTCGGTTTGGCCGCGAGAGTCGCCGTCGGAGTGGGCGCGTTGCTCCTCGGGATCACGGTTGCCGGTGCCGCGGGGGCGCTGCCGGGCGGCGTGCAGGACGCCTTCGACGACCTGGTGTCGACGGTGACCCCGGGCGATGACGACGACAAGCCCGTGATCATCGATGAGGAGCCGGCCGTGGACGATGAGTCGGTCGACGGCGAGGAGTCCGGAGGCGATGACCTGGTGCCGGGCGAGCCGGCTCCCGACGACGGTGAGGAGACCGAGTCCCCGTCGGACGACGCCGACGTGGGCGACGGCGAGGAATCGGATGGGGATTCCGAGTCGGATGAACCCGACGAGGATGCGGGAGAGGAAGAGCCCGACACCGATTCCTCTGACTCCGATTCCTCCGACACCGACGACGACTAGTCTGGACGCTGCCGACCGGACGGCTGAGGCTCGTCCTACAAGCCGTAGCACGCGTGTGCGCAGGTACACCCACCCGATGGCTGCCCCAAAGGCCTCACAGAACTTGGGCTCAATCCCGAGCGCTGAATCCCCCGGACGCGGCTGCACCCACGGCGGGATGGCGTAGCCCGCGTCGGTCGGAAAGCGCCCCGCTCGATCGTCGTAGCTGAGCTGGTAGGCGGGCACCGACGCCGTGTCCGGCCGGTCGTAGAACGAGTTTGCGCCGAACAGGATGTCGCCCGGATTCGGCACCTCCTCGACCAGGACGCGATGCGGCCACTCGGCGAATTCGAGGATCTCGCCGGCCACGAGATCCCGTCCTGCGCGGACGCGCCCGGCGACGTCGTTGAGCAGCCCACTCGCCGTGCCGCTGTCGGTTCCCAGCACCAGCAGTTCGGGGTGGCCGATCCCGTGCAGTCCGACCGTGTAGGCGAACGAGGTCTGGTGCGCCGCAGAATCTCCGCCGACGTAGGTGAGCGCGACCCCGGTCTCCCGGATCGTACGAGCCACCACCACCGTCGCTGTCTTCGCAGGTCGTCGCTATGCGACTCGCTCGGGAAGAGTTCGCGGCCATCGACGCTCGGGCTGCGCGAGAGCACAAGTCCCGATCCGAAGCCATCCGCGAAGCCTTGACTGCCTACGCGTCGTGAAGGTTCACGACTCAGCGCTGAGAGCGGCTACAACCCGTAGAAGACGGGGGCGCTCGCGACGAAGAGCACGAACAGCACGAGCAGCCCCGCGGCGATCCCCGCGACCCCGAGTACTTGCACCCGTCGCTGGGCAGGGCGTCGCGTACGCAGGTACACCCAGCCGATCGCGGCGCCCACGAGCAGGCCGCCGAGGTGCCCTTCCCACGCGATGTTGGGGGCGACGAAGCCGAGTGCCACGTTGATACCGAGCACGATGAGCAACTGCATCACGTTGACGCCGATGGCACGACGCAGCGGCAGGTAGGCGCCCATGAGGCCGAAGATCGCGCCCGACGCCCCGAGCGCCGATCCCGGCGCGAGAAATCCGCCGGTGGCTTCCACGCTTGCGCCGTTGGTGGCGATCGCGAGCGCGTAGAGCGCGAGCACGCCGAGCGATCCGCCGAGCGCGGCGCTGAAGTACAGCGCCAGGTAGCGCGAGCGGCCGAGGAACGATTCGAGCGCCGGTCCGAACGCATAGAGAGCGTAGAGGTTGAACAGGATGTGGATGATCGTGCCGGGGGAATGCAGGAACGCAGACGTGATGAGCCGCCACGGTTCGGCGCCGACGACCGTCGGGTTGAGCACCCAGGCGGAGGTCAGCCCGCCACCGCTGATCCATTGCAGGGCGTACGCGACGACAATGAGCCCCATGAGCGTGTACGTCACTGCACCGGATCGGCGCGGTCGTAGCGCGCGGGCCAGCCCGCCACCTCCCGCCGCGCGACCTTCGCGCACGCACTCGGGGCAGTGCACCCCGACCGCGGCCTGCGTCGAGCACTCCGGGCAGATCGGTCGCCCGCAGCGCTGGCAGCTCACGTAGGTGGCCCGGTCGGGATGCCGGTAGCAGGTCGGCGGGGCCTCGACGGTCGAAGGGTCGGTCATCGGGTCACTTTTCCGCTCGACCGCGGTTGCGTCGGCGAACGTGTTTGGGCGCCCGCCCTCCGAGGAACGACTTCCCGGCATCCACGGCGAAGCCGCGCCGCAGCACCTGGCGGCCGATCAGCATCCGGAATCCCATCTGGTCGCGGTTGCTCAGCGTCACCTCGGCGGTTACCCGACGCCCGAGCAGCTCGAGGCGCAACTTGACGACGTAGCGCTCCTGTACGTGACCCGACGAGCTGCGCACGTGGCGCACATCGTGAACCGGGCACTCGACGACCACCTCGTCTTCGCTCGACTCCTGCCAGGGTCGCACCCGGAATCGCACCCAGTCGGCGCCGTCCTTCTCGAACGGCTTGATCTTGTAGGCGTGGATGGTCGACGTGCGTGCTCCGGTATCCAGCTTCGCTTTGATCCATGGCACGCCGATGTCGGGGAGCTGCACCCATTCGCGCCACCCCGCGAGGGTGTTTGAATGGGAGGGCTCACGCACGTCACCATCTTGTCAGGGGCATCCCTATGAAACTTGCGATCCTGTCGCGCGCCCCGAAGGCGTACTCGACGCAGCGGTTGCGCGCCGCCGCCGAGCAACGCGGCCACATCGTGCGGGTGCTCAACACCCTGCGCTTCGCGATCGACCTCTCGGGGGCCGAACCCGACCTGCAGTACCGAGGCCGGCCGCTCTCGGACTACGACGCGATCCTGCCCCGCATCGGCGCCTCGATCACCTACTTCGGCACCGCCGTGGTGCGCCAGTTCGAGCAGATGGATGTCTACACCCCCAACACCGCGAACGGCATCGCTAACGCGCGCGACAAGCTGCGGGCGACCCAGATTCTGTCGCGCCACAACATCGGGATGCCGCCCACGGCGTTCGTGCGCAACCGGGCCGATGTGCGCCCGGCCATCGAACGCGTCGGCGGAGCGCCCGTCGTCATCAAGCTGCTCGAAGGCACGCAGGGGATCGGCGTCATCCTGGCGCCCGAAGTGAAGGTCGCCGAGGCGATCATCGAGACCCTCCAGTCGACCCGACAGAACGTGCTCATCCAGCGGTTCGTCGCCGAGAGCAGGGGCCGCGACATCCGCGCGCTGGTCGTCGGCGATCGGGTCGTTGCGGCGATGCGGCGCACGGCGCAGGGCGACGAGTTCCGCTCGAACGTGCACCGAGGGGGAGCGGTCGAAGCGGTCGAACTCACTCCCGAATACGAGCAGGTCGCCGTGCGGTCGGCGCAGATCATGGGACTCAAGATTGCCGGCGTCGACATGCTCGAAGGCGCGGAGGGTCCGCTCGTCATGGAAGTCAACTCCTCACCCGGGCTCGAAGGCATCGAGCACGCGACCCAACTGGATGTCGCGGGCGCCATCATCGACTACCTCGCGAACCAGGTGGCGTTCCCCGAGATCGACGTGCGGCAGCGGCTCAGCGTCTCGACCGGGTACGGCGTCGCCGAACTGCTCGTGCACAACAACGGCGACTTTGTCGGGCGCAGCCTCGGCGACTCGGGGCTCGCGGAGCGCGACATCACCGTGCTCACCGTGCACCGTGGCACGACCGTCATCCCGAACCCGCGTAAGGCCGTGATGCTCGAAGCCGGGGACCGGTTGCTGTGCTTCGGGAAGCTCGAAGAGATGCGCTCGATGATCCCCGAGCGCCGTCGCCGTCGGGCGAAGGTACGCAAGTTGCCTGCGCAGCCCCTTCCCGCGGAGTAGTTCGAGGGAAGGGGGAACCTACGTGAGCTCCCGCACGATGTCTTCGACCCGCTGCTTGGCATCACCGAAGAGCATCTGGGTGTTTTCGCGCCAGAACAGCGGGTTCGGAACGCCGGCGTAGCCGGAGGCCATCGACCGCTTGAACACGATGACGTTCTCGGCTTCCCACACGCGAAGCACGGGCATCCCGGCGATGGGGCTGCTCGGGTCTTCGGCCGCCGACGGGTTCACGGTGTCGTTGGCGCCGATCACCAGCACGACCGAGGTCGAGGCCAGGTCGTCGTTGATCTCGTCCATCTCGAGCACGATGTCGTACGGCACCTTCGCCTCGGCGAGCAGCACGTTCATGTGGCCGGGCAGGCGCCCGGCGACCGGGTGGATGCCGAAACGCACCTCGACCCCGCGGGCGCGTAGCCGTGCCACGAGGTCGGCGACCGGGTACTGCGCCTGAGCGACCGCCATCCCGTAGCCGGGGGTGATGACGACGCTCATCGCATTCGTGAGCATTTCGGCGGCACCGCGGGCATCGATTTCGCGGTGCTCGCCGGTCGCCTCCTCGCCACTCTTCGGGGCTTCGATGCCGAAGCCGCCCGCGATCACCGAGAGGAACGACCGGTTCATCGCCTTGCACATGATGTACGACAGGTAGGCACCCGACGAGCCGACGAGCGCCCCGGTCACGATGAGCAGATCGTTGTTGAGCAGGAAGCCCGCTGCTGCGGCAGCCCAGCCCGAGTAGCTGTTGAGCATCGAGACGACGACTGGCATGTCGCCGCCGCCGATCGAGGCCACGAGGTGCAGGCCGAGCGCGAGTGCG
>NZ_JANMSQ010000012.1:0-10780 GCF_031389465.1 Pseudolysinimonas sp. | reverse complement strand
TAGACCAGATCGGACTGGTCGACGCGCACCATCGGCTTGTTGGTGGGGATCGGGATGACGCCGAGCTTGTAGGTCGCCATGAACTCGGCGGCCTCGGTCTCGGCGGTACCGGTCATGCCCGAGAGCTTGCCGTAGAGACGGAAGTAGTTCTGCAGGGTCACGGTGGCGAGGGTCTGGTTCTCGGCCTTGACCGCAACACCCTCCTTGGCCTCGATCGCCTGGTGGATGCCTTCGTTGTAACGCCGGCCGACCAAGATGCGACCGGTGTGCTCGTCCACGATGAGCACCTCGCCGTTCATCACGACGTAGTCCTTGTCTTTCTTGAACAGGGCCTTCGCCTTGAGCGAGTTGTTGAGGAAGGAGATGAGCGGGGTATTCGCGGACTCGTAGAGGTTGTCGATGCCGAGGTAGTCCTCGACCTTCTCGATGCCGGGCTCAAGCACACCGACGGTGCGCTTCTTCTCGTCGACCTCGTAGTCTTCGCCGTCGATGAGGCGTTTGGCGACGTTCGCGAACTCGCCGAACCAACGGTTTGCCTCACCCGACGCGGGCCCCGAGATGATGAGCGGCGTGCGGGCCTCGTCGATGAGGATCGAGTCGACCTCGTCGACGATCGCGAAGTAGTGGCCGCGCTGCACCATGTCTTGGGTCTGCCAGGCCATGTTGTCGCGCAGGTTGTCGAAACCGAACTCGTTGTTCGTGCCGTAGGTCACGTCGGCGGCGTACTGCTCGCGACGCTCGGCCGGAGTCTGGCCGGAGAGGATGCAGCCCGTCGTCATGCCGAGTGCGCGGAAGACGCGGCCCATCAGTTCCGACTGGTACGAGGCGAGGTAGTCGTTGACGGTGACGACGTGCACGCCCTTGCTGGCGATCGCGTTGAGGTAGGCGGCGGTCGTCGCGGTCAGGGTCTTGCCCTCACCGGTCTTCATCTCGGCGATGTTGCCGAGATGAAGGGCCGCGCCGCCCATCAGCTGTACGTCGAACGGCCGCAGGCCGAGGGTGCGCTTGCTCGCCTCCCGGATCGCCGCGAACGCCTCAGGCAGCAGGTCGTCGAGGCTCTCGCCGTCGGCGTAGCGGTCGCGGAACTGCCGGGTCTCGTCACGCAGTTCGTCGTCGGTGAGGTCTTCGAAGTGCTCTTCGAGGTGGTTGATGGCTTCCGCGTAGTGCTTCAGCCGCCGGAGGACACGGCCCTCCCCCAGTCGGAGGGCTCTCTCCAGAACGTTCGCCACGGATGCTCCACTCGTCCTATTTCGCGGGCACGAACAGGCCCGCCGTTACCGGCGCGTAACTCTAGCAAGCGTAGCGTTCGGGCTCCCTGAGAGCCGGTTCTGGAGGGCTCAGCGCCGACGGCGCTTCGCCACCTGATCCTCTTGCTCTTCGAGTGAGATGACCCCGTAGTGCCAGCCCTTGCGCCGGTAGACGACTGATGGGTTATCGGTGACGGCGTCGATGAACAGGAAGAAATCGTGGCCGACGAGTTCCATGTGGTCGACGGCATCCTCTTTCGTCATCTTCGCGGCGGGGAACACCTTCTCGCGGATGACGACAGGGCTCCACTCGGCCTCCTCGGCCTCGGCAACCTGCACGGGGATCTCCCCCGTCGCGACGGCTTCGAGCAGGGCCGTGCTCGCCGGCACGAGTTCGGCGACCCGGCCGTTACTCGTCGCTTGCCCGATCGACTCCGGGCGGCGAGCGCCGCGGTGGATCTTCCTGCGGTCCTTCGCCTGCCGAATGCGTTCGAGCAGTTTGTCGAGCGCGATGTCGAAGGCGGCGTACTTGTCGACGGCGGAGGCTTCGGCGCGCACGACGGGGCCGGGGCCGATGAGGGTGAGTTCAACGCGATCATCGCCGGTCGTGCCGCCGGTCTCATGGTGGCGGATGACGCGGATCTCGAGGGCCAGCGCCTTGTCGGCGAGATGGGCGACCTTCTCCGACTTCTCGGTCGCGTAGTCCTCGAACCGGTCCGGGATCTCGACTCCGCGACCGGTGATGGTGATATCCATGGGCGTCCTCCTCCTGTTCAGTGGCGTTCGCCGTGACCCCAGGAGGCCCCGCCAGCGAGTGCCTGTGGCCCCACCGTAGACCCGCTCCCTTGGGATGTCACGGGAAGATCACGCCGACTTGCTGAGCATTCCCGATGAGCGGCCGTCGCGGCGCGGGGTGGCGGCCAGAACCGCGGCTCCGACGACCTCGGCACCGCTCGCCCGGAGCACCCCGGCGGCCGCCGAAAGAGTCGCTCCCGAGGTGACGACGTCGTCGAGGAGCAGCACGCGAAGGCCGCGCGCGGGCCGCACGAGCTCGAACGCCCCGTCGATGTTGCGGGCCCGATCCGCGACGCCGAGTCCCTTCTGTACGGCGTGCGGTCGGGCGGGCAGGAAGAGCGGAGTGAGCCGGATGCCGGCGCGGCTCGCAAGCAGCCGCACCGGTTCGTAGCCGCGACGACGGCGTGCCGCGCGCGTCGAGGGAACCGCGACAGCGACGGCACCCGGATGGATCTGCAGTGCCGCGCCGACCGCTCGCGCGAACGGGAGCGCGAGCCCGTGGGCGAGCGCGGTGCGGCCTTGCTCCTTGAACGCGAGGAGAGCGGCCCGAGCCACGCCGTCGTAGGACAGGCTCGAGGTCACACGCCCCACGCCCGGGATGTGTTCATCACTGAGCGAGGGTGCGAGCGTCGATGAGCAGGCCACGCACAGCGTCTGACCCTCGATTCCGCATCCCACGCAGGGCACCGGGAAGAGGTAGGCGTGGACTGCCGCGAGGATCACGTGCCAGCCTCTCAATGTAGGGGCAGCAAACACTGTCTTGCTGCCCCTACACGGGGAGAGGTTCAGCACCCTGCTCCTGAGAAGGACGCGATAACCGCAGGGAACGTGGCAGCGGTTCGCAAGCTAAGCAGGCTAGCGACTTAAGTCAACTGGTACGACGTTGCGCGGTCATTCATCCCACCGACGCTGTTAGCAAGGGTTGTCCAGCCAAAAGTGTCGCCAGAATAGTTGGCGAGATCCCAAATCTTGCCAGTGCAACCCCAGTTTGTCTCAAACGAAGAAATTACGTTGTTCCAGACGCCACCGAAGGCACCTGCCAGGTTCGGTGTGACTATAGATCCCCACGAGCAAATGGTGTGATCGCCGTACGTCACGAAGAGTTTGGCGCCGCCCTTGTTTGCATGGGCGTAGAAGATCCCGAGCGTGTACGTCGCGGCTGCGGAGACGCCCCTGCTCGTCTCAGAGACCGTGGAATCGCCACTTACTAGCGAGACCGGCTCACCTTTAAGCCCCTCGGTGAAGATCTCAATCCCGAACTGCTCGAATACTGCCCCGGCAATATCCTCACCGGCTCCGACGCACAGCGAGCGCTTTGACCCGCCGTCAACCCAGCAGTCGCCGACAACTTCGTTGGCCTGAGCTGAGCTCGCGTTCAGTACCAACACAAGGCCCAAAAGCACCGTCGCCGCAATGGACGCAATTCTCTTCATCCGCGAAACCTCCTGGTCCGTCAAGCAACTCCTGACAGAGTTTCACATCCCGCCAAGCGGCGCAAGAACACTCCCGACTTCTGACCGGCGGTGCGCTACTGCTGAGTGCCGAGGAAGGACGCGACGACGCCAGTGTCGCGCCAGCCGGCCGCCTCGCTCGGTCGGTGCACCCTTCCGTCGGCACGCAACACCCGGATCCCGGCGACGAGGTTGCCGCCGACGATGGCTGTGGCTCCGTCGATCTCGCCGAGATCCTCCGGTGGCCCGCCGAGCGCTAGAACGGTTACTTCGCTGCCACCCTGACCCGTTGACAACACCGCGACGTGAGTGCCGTCGACCCAGGCGACGTCGACGATCGCACCGCGCGGGTCGAGCTCGAAGGCGGCGCCGAAAGCGACCGGAACTAGGTCGGCGTTCCTCTGCACCCCGAGGATGATCAGCCGCGGTCCGTTCGCCGTCGCGAGGGCGACGAGCACCCGCGCGCCGTCGCGCGCCAACTCAAGCGAGACGACGTCCCCGTCGACATCGAGCGGGAGCGGGAACTGCTCGCCGTCTTTCACGACGATCAGCGCGCCCGGGTCGCCCCGCGGAACCGACCAGACGAAACCGTGCGGGTCAAGACCGGGGGCAATCAGACCGGCGCGTGCGTCGACAGTCACGGGATCACCGCTCGGCCCCACCACGCTGACGCCCGCCGGGCCGAGCACAGCCACCGAGGCGCGATCTCGGGCGAGGGTAGCTGCCCCAGGCTGCAACTGGTCGACGCGAGCGCCGATCACCGAGAGTGACGCGACACCGTCCGCCGTCAGCGACCCAAACTGACCGCCCAGCCCGCCGATCGCCCCGTCGCGGACGAGATAGTCGCGCTCAGGTGCGGAGGCATCGGATGCCGGAGCGAGGTCGAGTTCGCCCGCCGTCACCACCAGCTTGGTCACGTTCCCCAGTGCACGCAGGCTCGTGTCAAGTTGATCGATCATGCGCCCCTGGGTCAGAGCAGATTCGGTGCGAACATTGGCGGCCAGTTGCACGCTGACCTCCGGAGCTTCGTAAACCGCCCTGCCGGTTGTGCCTTGCGGGAAGGCGTTGATGAGCACGCCTGAACCCAGCCACGCGGTCGGACCGAGGAGCAGTTCATCGACGATCCGATCGGCAACATCGCGAGTGATCGGGAACCACCGCAAGTCGGGCACAAGGAAATCGAAAGAAGGATCGTAGAAGTAGAGCGGGTAGGCGCCGAACGCCTTCGCGAAGCCGTTGCGGCTGAGCACGGTGCCCGGGTCGGCCCGTGCGATCCGGTTCTCTCCGTCGACGATCGTGAGGTCGTAGCTCAGCGTCTGCACCTGCGACGGAACCTCGGTGTAGTGCCCCGATCCGTCGACCTCGCCGATCACGGTGACGGTCACCGCTACCGTGTCCTCATCGACGGCGACGGGGTTGATCGCGCTCGAGGTGACGAGCACCCGGCTGGTGCCGCTCCAGTCGGCGCTCGAGGCAAGAAACTCCTGAGCGACCTGGTACCGGTTCTGCGGCGCGCGACCCGCGTTGAGGAAGCCCTGCACGATCTCTACCGGACTCTGGCCCGGGACGGGACTCGGCGGAAGGACGACGGTCGGTACCTCGTCGGCGTCGACATCGATCTGCTCGGAGTGGACGTCGCCCGAGGTGGGGATCGCTACGCATCCGGCGAGCAGCAAAGTCGCCCCAAGCGCGGCGAGTGAGCGCCACCTGGCCTTCACGACAACACCTCCTCTGGCGGGAGGCCGAGGGGAGACCCGCGGAGGCTCTCCCCGGGACGGCGCGGCAGGGTGAGCCGAAAACAGCTGCCCTCGCCGGAGCGCGACCAGACCTCGAGCACCCCGCCGTGCACGGTGGCGTCTTCCAGCGCGATCGCGAGCCCCAGACCTGTTCCCCCGGTCGATCGCTGGCGCGACGGGTCGGCACGCCAGAAACGGTCGAAGACGTGCTCTAGGTCGCTCTCGGCCATTCCGATCCCGTGATCGCGCACGGCGATCGCCACGGCATCCTGATCGCTGTCGACGTAGACGTCGATCGGCCGTCCTTCGCCGTGGTCGATCGCGTTACCGAGAAGGTTTTGAAGCACGCGGCGGATCCGGCGCGCGTCGACGTCGGCCTCGAAGTACCCGCCGGGCGCCAGAAGCCGCACCTCTGTCTGCTTCTCCTGGGCGAGCGGTTCGACCGCTTCGATCGCATCCTCGACGAGCCGCACCAGGTTTGTGGGCTCGAACTCGAGCTGCACCGCCCCCGCGTCGTAGCGACTCATCTCGAGCAGGTCGGCAAGAAGTGTCTCGAACCGCTGGGTCTGCGCGTGCAGCAGCTCTGCCGTGCGCGCCGTTGCCGGAGGAAAGGCGTCTCGTTGGTCGTAGAGCACGTCACCGGCGAGGCGGATCGTGGTGAGTGGCGTGCGCAACTCGTGCGAGACGTCCGAGACGAACCGTTGCTGCACGAGGGACAGATCGGCGAGTTGCCGAATCTGGCGCTGGAGGCTCTCGGCCATCCGGTTGAACGACCGGGCGAGAGTCGCCAGCTCGTCGTCACCGCTCTCGGGCAGGCGCTCCTCGAGCTGGCCTGCGGCGAGCTTTTCGCTCGCTTCGGCGGCGACCCGCACCGGGCCGACGACAAGTCGCACCACCAGGTAAGCCACGGCACCGATCAACAACACGAGAGCTACGCCAGCGAGCACGAGCGATCCCTGCACGAAATCGAGGGTCTCCTGCACCGCGCTTAAGTTGTAGACGACGTAGAGCTCGTACTGCTGCCCCTGCGGCAACTGAACACGCGAACCGACAATGATCCCCGGCTCTTGGGCCGACTCGGACGGAATCGCGATCGACTGCCAGGTCAGGGTGTCGGGCTCCGCGTCGACGATGGCGTTCCGTAGCGACACGCTCACCATCTCCGCAGAGAAGTCGCGGCTAGCTTCGTCGAGTACGGGCGGGGGGCCGGACTGACCAGGCGCGCGAAACATCGCGACCATGGGGTCCGACGAGATGATCGCTCGCATCGAGTCGAACGCCTGGGACTGCACGACCTCGAGGTCGTCAACGACGCCGGCCTCGTCCGCGTCCGTGAACTCCTGCTGTGCGGCGAGGATGGCGCGGCTCGCCTCCGCGACCACTTGATCCCGGTTCTGGTCGAACAGGTTGCCGCGCACGCTCGTGACGATGTAGGCGCCGACCACCGTGACGGCAAGTGTCGACAGCGCGACGGTCAGGGCGACGGTGCGCAGCTGGAGCGACCCCCGCCAGAGCCGCATGGCCCTCGCGACGTAGGCCCGCCAGTCGAATCGCATCAGAGTTCGTCAGGCGCGCCGGATCAGGTGACGGCGCCCGCGCGGTAGCCGACTCCGCGCACGGTGGTCACGATGCGCGGGTCATCGGGGTCGTGTTCGACCTTGGCGCGCAGACGCTGCACGTGCACGTTCACGAGCCGGGTGTCGGCCTTGTAGTGATAGCCCCACACCTGCTCGAGCAGCATCTCGCGGGTGAACACCTGCTGAGGTTTCGTGGCGAGCGCGAGCAGCAACTGGAACTCGAGCGGCGTCAGGCCGATCTTCGTCACCCCGCGACGCACCTCGTGGCCGGCGACGTCGATCACGAGGTCACCGATCGCGACCGTGTCACTGTCGACCGCCGGCGTCGGGCGGAGGCGGGTCTTGATCCTGGCGACGAGCTCTTTGGGGTTGAAGGGCTTGACGACGTAGTCGTCGGCTCCGCTCTCGAGACCGCGCACGACATCCGTGGTCTCTCCCTTCGCGGTCAGCATGATGATCGGCACACCGCTCTCGGCGCGGATGCGCTCGCACACTTCGATGCCGTCGATTCCGGGCAGCATGAGGTCGAGCAGCACCAGATCGGGGTTGGTCACCCGAAAGGATTCGAGGGCCGCGGCCCCATCGGCGGCGAACGACGGCTCATAGCCCTCGGCACGCAGAACGATGCCGATCATTTCGGAGATGGCGTTGTCGTCGTCGACCACCAGAATGCGTGCGTTCATCGTGCGCACCAGAGTAGTCGAGGCGAACACAGCGTCGAGGCGGACAGAGCCCCGAGCGTGAGAGCATGACATCCAGTCCGTGACCGGGAAGGGCTCGCGTGAGCGACAGCGGATCCACAGAGGCGCCTCCTGCGGCGCCCACTTGGTTAGCGCCCGAAGCACCGGTTTCGGTGGCCGCGGGCCCTGTCGAGGAGCCTCTGCGCCGGCGACTCGCCTGGACGCCGCCGCCGAAACGCGGTCTCGTTCCGTTGCGCCCGATCCCGCTCGGCGTGATCCTCGGCGCCCCGTTCCGCCTGCAGCGGCGCGCCCCTCGCACAACCCTCGGTCCGGCGCTCGTCATCAGCCTCGTCACGACGACGCTCGCCGCGTTCCTCGTCTGGGCGCTCACGATCGGGGCGCTAGCCGCGCTCGACGCGGCGTACTACCAGGACTACCTGCTCACGCAGAACCTGCTCGGCGTGCTTGAGCAGATCGGCGCGTTTGTGTCGCTGGTGCTCGCGCTCGCCGGCAACGCGCTGCTTGCGGGCGCCGTCGTGATCGCCGCCTCACGGGCGGTGCTGGCCGAACGAGTGTCGTTCCGCGGACTCCGCTGGCGCCTCAAGGGCCGCACGGCGCGCCTCGTCGGGTGGACCGTCAGCGTGCTCGTCGTCGGGGCCGGGGTGCTCGTCCTCGCCTCCCTGCTGCCGGTGGCGCTGGCCGTGAGTTCGTCGATGGGCAACGTCTTCGCCCTCCTGGTCGGCTTCCTCGAGGCGATCGCGATCATCTCGATCGGCGGCTATTTCGCGGCACGCTTCGGGTTCACGAGCCATGTCATCGCCATCGAGGGACTCGGGGTCGTCGGTGCGATCGCGCGCTCGTGGCGCCTCACCCGACGCGCGGGTTGGCGGCTGTTCGGCTCGCAACTGCTCATCTGGGTGGTCGTCGGCATCGCCGCCGGCATCCTGACCCTGCCGATCAGCTGGGCACTCGACCTCGGAGTGGGGTTGGTCTTCCCGACCGGCCCCACCCAGAGTCAGATCGAGATCTACCTCGCGGCGCGCACCGTCATCCTGACCGCCGTGACCGCCGTCGTCGGCGCGTTCGGGCTGGTCGTGCAGTCGGTCTGCGCGGCCCTGTTCTACCTCGACCAGCGGATGCGGGTCGAAGGACTCGATCTCGCGCTCGCGCGGTACGTCGACGAGCGTCAGCGCGGCATCGCCGTCGCCGACCCGTTCCCGGGCGGGGGTGCCGGATGATCCGCGACGTCCCCGTCGATCCCGACGACGAGCAGGCTCGACGTTGGCTCGAGGAAGAGCTGGGGCGCGGCGACGAGCAGTACCAGCCGCCCGAGCCGCCCGGCTGGTGGCAGGACTTTCTGGATTGGATCGACCGCCTGCTCTCCGGCATCGGCGGATCCGAGGCACCGGCCCCAGGGATCGAGACCGGGCAGACGGTCGGCGTCGTCATTGCGGTCATCCTCGTCGTCGCGATCCTCGTGGTGGCGTTCGCGATCTTCGGGCTCCCCCGGTTGCGCAAGCGCAGCACGGTGACGGGTGACCTGTTCGGCGAAGACGACGACCGGTCGGCGCTGCAGTTACGCACCGCCGCGCAGCAGGCAGCTGATGCCGGCGACTTCACCTCGGCGGTCGTCGAGCTCTTCCGCTCGCTGGCCCGCGACCTCGCCGAGCGCGGCATCGTGCTGACCTTCCCCGGGACGACCGCACGCGACTTCGCCCGGCGCACGGGCCTGGTGTTTCCCCCGGCCGCGGATCGACTCGCCGAGTCCGCCGTGGTGTTCGACGACCTGCGTTACCTCGGTGGCGTCGGCACGCGCGAACAGTGGCTGCGGATGTCGGCGCTCGATGCCGAGTTGCGAGCGGCCCGCCGCCCCCGCGTGCGGGCCGCCGACGTCCTCGGTGCGAACGCAACCGCCGAAGCTGCGGAGTCGGCCCGATGAGCGTCGAGGCCCCGCCCGCTCCGCCGACCCCGGCTGCCCCTCCGCGCCGGCTGCTACGGGGCGTGCTCATCGGTGTCGCGATCTCGGTGGTCTTCGTGATCGTGGCGATCGTCGTCTACGCGGTGACCCGACCACCGGAGCGCGAAGCGGACTTCCTCTCACCGACCTCCGGAAGCCCCGCCGGGTCGCGGGCCCTCGTCGAGGTGCTGCGCGATCAGGGCGTCGACGTCGAGCCGGCGACGACTCTCGCCGAAGTCCGGGCCGTCGGCAGCGACTCTGCGGCGACGACCCTGCTGGTCTACGACGCCTACCTCGTGCTCGGCGCTGGCCAGCGGGGGGACCTGTTCGAGGTCGCGGACCACATCGTGGTGCTCGACCCGATCGATGCGGAGCTCGAGGACTTCGCGCCCGGGGTGGTGTATGCCGGGGACGGGTTCCCCGACACCTACCCGGTCGACTGCGATCTGCCCGCCGCCGGGAAGGCCGAGGCTGTATCGGGCCTACCGTTCCTGTACGACATCGAGGATGCCGACGCCGAGGTGACCGGCTGCTTCAAGGCCGACGACGGTCTCTACTCAGTCGTGCACACCCGGACCCGGGGCTCCGACGTCACGATCGTCGGCATCTCGCCCGCGTTCACCAACAGCGAGATCCTGGATGCCGGGAACGCGGCGTTCGCGCTCAACCTGCTCGGCGAACACGAGACCCTCATCTGGTACCGGCCCGATCTGAGCGAACTCGAGTCGGGCGAGATCCCGACCGCGGCGAACCTGACCCCGCCGTGGGTGACCCCGCTCGTGCTGCTGCTCCTGCTGCTCGGCCTCGCCGCCGCGATCTGGCGCGGGCGTCGGGTCGGCCCGCTGGTGACCGAGCGGCTGCCGGTCGTGGTGCGAGCCAACGAGACCATGGAGGGTCGGGCCCGCCTGTACGAACGAGCTGGCGCCCGCGAACACGCCCTCGACTCGCTGCGCATCGGGGCGATCGCCCGGCTCGCGCTCCTCTGCGGGCTGCCGAGACGCGCGACCGTCGACGAGGTCGTCAGCGCCGTCGCCGCCCTGACGGGACGCACCCCCGACGAACTCACCGAGCTGCTGACCGACCGCATCCCGGCGAACGACGGTTCGCTGGTAGAACTCTCGGACCAGCTGTTGCTCCTCGAAGCCGAGGTCACCCGCGTCGTGCGCGAGCGTTGACCGACATGACCCCTCCCGTATCGAGAGAATGGCTCCCATGACCGACACGACGGACTCGCTCCGCACCTCGCTCTCCGCCGTCCGCACCGAAGTCGGCAAGGCGGTCGTCGGCCAGGATGGCGCCGTCACCGGACTCATCATCGCGCTGCTCGCCGGCGGCCA
>NZ_JANMSQ010000338.1:0-22001 GCF_031389465.1 Pseudolysinimonas sp. | reverse complement strand
GCCGGAGGGGTCGGGATCACGCCGATCTCGGCGATGGCATTCGCGGCCGCCGCGAGTGGGCGCGACTACGCCCTGCACTACGCCGGACGCGCGGGCAACATGGCGCTGCTCGACGAACTGCGCGTGTTGCACCGGGATCGTCTGCACGTCTACACCGCCGGCGACCGGCTCGACGTGTCGGCGGTGCTCGCCGCCGCGGCCCCTGGCGCGGCGGTGTACGCGTGTGGTCCGGCGCGTCTGCTCGATGAGGCCGAGGCGGCGGCATCCCGGGCGGGTCTCGACTTCCACGCGGAGCGCTTCGTCGCCGTCCCGCTACGTCCGCCGGTGTGGCCTGAACCCTTCGAGGTCGAACTGCAATTCTCGGGACTCACCCTTGAGGTGCCGCCCGAGAAGAGCATCCTGCAGGTCGTCGAAGAAAACGGTGTGCTCGTGCCGTGGAGCTGCAGCGAAGGCACCTGCGGCACGTGTGAGACTCCCGTCGCCGAGGGCGAGATCGACCATCGCGACTCGATCCTCACCGCGCAGGAGCGGGCGCGGATGGACACGATGTACATCTGCGTCTCGCGAGCCGCGTGCCCTCGGCTGGTGCTCGAGCTCTAGCGGCCGACGCGCTCTCGCAGCCGGGCGACGAGTTCGCGCTCGTCGGCTGCCACGAGTTGGTAGTCGCGGACGACCACCCGACCGCCGACGACGACGTGCTTCGGTCGACGTCCGGGCGATGCCCAGAGCAGCCCGGCGAGCGGGTCGGCGACTCCGGCATCGGCTACGCCCGTGACATCCCACACGCAGAGGTCGCCCGCAGAACCGGATCCGAGGTGCCCGAGGTCGTCGCGGCCGAGCCCCGTGGCGGATCCGTGCGTCGCCATCGTGAGCACTTCCCGCGCCGGGAGTTGCGAGCCGACGAGTGCGGAGACCTGCATCGCGAGCCGCGCGTCGGCGAGCAGGTGCCCGGCGTCATTCGACCCGCCGCCGCTCGTGCCCAGGCCGACCGGCACCCCCGCATCCCGCAGCGCCGCGACCGGCGCGACGCCCCAACCCATCGGAACGTCGCACCCGGGGGCGTGGGTCGCCGTCACTCCGGCAGCCGCGAGCCGCGCGATCTCGTCGGGTGTCACGTCGCACAGGTGCGCGAGCGTCACATCGGGAGCGAGCCAGCCCCATTCCTCGAGTAGCTCGAGGGGGCGCTTGCCGTACTTCTCGGCGGCGACCCGCACGTCGACCTGCTCGTTCGATTGAGTGCGGCGGCGCAGTCCGTGCTTCGCGGCGACCTCGGCGAGCAGCTCGAACGTCTCGCGCGAGTCGGAGTGCACGCCGGCCGGTCCGACGGCGAGCTGAAGCATGCCGTCAGCTTCTCCAACCGCGTCTGTGCGCGGCTTCAGCGCCGTCACGATCGCCTCGGCGCTCGCGGCAGCCTCCTGCGGATCGTCGCGCGCACTGCCGCGCACGAACACCAGCCGCCCACCCAGCGCGAGGGCGGCGTCGGCGACGGCGGTTGCGATCCCGACGGTGTCAGCGATCGAGAGCCCCGCCGGCCAGGTGAGGTGGTGGTCGGCGACTGTCGTCACGCCGCAGAGCAACCCTTCGGCGACGCCGACGCTCGCGGCGAGCGCGGCGAGTTCGGGATCGACTCGCGCCGCGGCGTAGGCCGACGCCATCGCGGGCAGCCAGTCACTCATCGGCACCCCGCGAGTGCCCGGCAGGGTGCGGAACGCCGACTGCAGCAGATGGTGATGCGCATTCACGAGACCCGGTGTCACGACGCATCCCGAGGCGTCAAGACTCTGTTCGGCCGATCCGGTCTCGCCGGGAACCTCGAGGTCGCCCGACGTCTCGACGCCTGGTGCCACGAGAATTGCGACGGCATCCCGAATCAGCACGCTGTGCCTCTCTTCACGGAAATGAGCGTGACACGTCGATGTGTCAGGCTCGTTTCATGCTCGAGTTGAGTGGTCGCCTCCTGGCTTCGCTCGATGCCGGACGCCCGCTTGTCGTCGCGACGGCGATCGCGGTCGACGGGCGGATGCCCCGCACCCTCGGCACGTCGATGTCGTGGGACGGTTCCGCCGCGATCGGCTCGATCGCCGGCGGCTGCATCGAGGGCGCGATCGTCGAGGTCGCCGAGCGCGTGCTCGACGACGGCCGCACCCGCATCGTGCCGTTCGGCGTCTCCGACGAGGCGGCGTTCGGCGTCGGTCTCGCCTGCGGTGGTGAGGTCCGGCTGCACCTGGGCGTCGTGCGTCCCGCGGACCCGATCGTGCAGAAGCTCCGGGATGCCGCAGCCGGTTCGAGCGCGTCGATCGTGCTGACGGAGGCGGGGTTCGCAATTGCTGACGGCGATGCGCTCTACGTCGACACCGTCGAACCGCCCGCGCGAATGATCATCGTCGGCGCGATGGAGTTCTCGGCAGCCCTCAGCACCGCCGCGCAGAGCCTCGGATACACCGTGACCGTCGTCGATCCGCGCCAGCTGTTCACCACGGCCGAACGCTTCCCGGGGGCCGATCTCGCCGTCGAATGGCCCCCCGACTACCTCGCCCGCACCCCGATCGACAGCCGCACCGTCATTTGTCACCTCGGCCACGACGCCCGCTACGACGCCGACCTCCTCGCGGTCGCGCTCACCTCACCCGCCGCCTACGTCGGCGCCATGGGCTCCCGCACGACGACCGAGAAGCGCCGTGCCGATCTGGAGGCCCGCGGCGTCGACACCTCGCGCCTCCACGCCCCCATCGGCCTCGATCTCGGCGCCTCAACCCCCGAGGAGACCGCAATATCGATCCTCGCCGAAGTTCTCGCGGTGCGTTCCGGCCGCCTAGCCGAACCCCTCCGTGCGGCCAGCGGCAGCATTCGCCCGGTATGACCCGAGCGCGAGACGCCACACGCGATCCCGACTCATGGGAAGTGAGTAAGGCCGCACCCCCAAGGCATCCCGGATGGCGTTGGCAAGGGCGGGGGCGACCGGGTTGTAGGGGGCTTCCGACATCGACTTGGCGCCGAGCGGTCCCAGCGGGTCGTGGGTGGCGGCGAACAGCACCTCCGTCGACGGGATGTCGCTGATCTTGGGGACGCGGTAGTTGCGGAGCGACGCAGTCGTGACGACGCCCTCCTCGACCAGCACCTCTTCGTAGAGCGCCGATCCGATCGCTTGCGCGGTACCGCCTTCGATCTGCCCGCGGAGCTGTTCGGGGTTGAGCACTGTTCCGGCATCCGCTGCCTGCACCGAGCGCAGGATGCGTACTTCTCCGGTTGCGGGGTTCACAGCGACGCGGAAGCCGTGGGCGTTGAATGCGACCGATCGCACGCTGCCGTCGCTGTGACCGCGGGCTTCGGTGAGGCCAGGATCGGCCGCGAGGGCGCGAGCTGCCTGGTAGACCGCTTTGCCCGCGACGACGACGCCGGTGGAGCCGTAGGCGCCGGTGTCGTGTCCGGCGACATCGGTGTCGGATTGGCGGATGCGGATGCGATCGGGCGTCGTGCCGAGGGCGTCGGCGGCGAGTTGCGCGTGCACGGTCGTTGACCCGTTGCCGAACTCTGCGGTGCCGACTTCGACCTCGAAGTAGCCGCCGGGCAACCGGCGCACCACGGCATCCGCGAAGTGTCCGCGCGGTGGGATCGTCGCGATCATCGCGAGTGCCGTGCCCTCCCCGATGCGCCATTCGGGTGTGAGTGATCCCATTTGGGATATCTCACGCCGTGAGTTATCCGATTCGGGATCACTCGTGGCGGCAAGGGCCGACGCGACGAGGTCGAGCACTTGGCCCGCGCCGTGGTCGCCTTCGTAGGCGATGTCGGTTGGCGGCTCTTCTTCGATCGTGCGGATGGGGTCGCCGGGCCGCACGACGTTGCGCCGCCGGAACTCGATGGGGTCGATCCCGAGTTGCCGCGCGAGTTCGTCGATCGCCGACTCGATCGCGAAGATCACTTGGCCCAATCCGTAGCCGCGGAACGCCCCCGACGGCGGGTTGTTCGTGTACACCGACTGCGCGTCGATTCTCACGTTCGCGCACCGGTAGACGGCGACCGACTCGTGCACGCTGTGGAACATCACCCCGCGCCCGTGGTTGCCGTAGGCGCCGGTGTCCATCAGGTGGTCGATGTGCAACGCCGTGAGGATGCCGTCGGCGGTGCCAGCCGCGGTGACCGAGACCCGCATCGGATGCCGCAGCGGCGCGCGCTGGAACTCGTCGGCGCGCGTGAACTCGTATTGCACCGGCTTGCCGGTCGCGAGCACGGCGAGCGCGACGATGTCCTCGGTGAGCAGCTCCTGCTTGCCGCCGAACCCCCCGCCGACGCGTTTGGTGAACACCCGCACCGAGTCGCGCGGGCGGCCGAAGATGTGTGCGATCTCGTCCCGCACGAGGTAGGGCACCTGACTGGATGTCCGCAGCACGAGCCGACCTTCGGCATCCAGCCAGCCACGGGTCGCGTGGGTTTCGAGGGCCGCGTGGGTGACGCGTGCGGTCGCCCAGGTGCCGGTGACCACCGCATCCGCCTTCTCGATCGCCGCCGCTACAGCACCGCGCTCGCCGTGCAGTTCGGCGACGGTGTTGCGTTCCGGGTCCTCGATGCGGGAGGTCGGGCCGTGCTTGTCGCCGTGGACGAGATGCGCGCCGGGCTGCGCGGCCGCTTCGGGGTCGAAGACCGCCGGCAGCACCTCGTAGTCGACGACGATCGCGGTCAGCGCGCGCTCGGCCGCCCCGACGCTCTCGGCGACAACCGCGGCGACCCGCTGCCCGTGGAACCGGATCACCGGATCGAGCACGAGGGTGTCGTCGGGGTCGTCGTCGCGGTTCTGGTGCCGACCTGTCGAGAACAGCGTTGCCGGGGAGTCGACGTGGGTGAGAACCGCGACGACTCCCGGAAGCGCGGCGGCGGCGGTCGTGTCGATCGAGCGGATGCGAGCGGAGGGGTGCGGGCTGCCGAGCACGGCGAGGTGCAGCAGTCCGGTCGTCGCGGTGTCGAGGTGGGGGTCGCTGTCGAGGGTGTACTCCTCGCGGCCCGTGACCACGCGAAGCGCGGCGGGTGGCGTGACCGAGGCACCCAGCGCGTCGCCGTCGAAGTTCACAACGCCGTCGATCGCATCGCGGATCGAGCGATAGCCGGTGCAGCGGCAGAGGTTTCCCTTGAGCGCGTGATCGAGATCGCCCTGTGCCTCCCCAGAAGACCGGGGCGCTTGGTCGAGTGCCGAGGCGGTGACGACGAACCCCGCGGTACAGAACCCGCACTGGAACGCCCCGGCCTCGGCAAAGGCGCGCTGCACGGGATGCGGTTTCTCGGGGGTACCGAGGCCGGCGGCGGTCGTGACGATGCGTCCGGCTGCGCGGTGTGCGGGGACCAGGCAGGAGTGCACCGGGGTTCCGTCGAGCAGCACCGAGCACGCGCCGCAGTCGCCCGCGTCGCAGCCCTTCTTGACGGCGAACACCCCGTGCTCGCGTAGCAGCGTGCGCAACACCTGGCCGGGGCGCGGCTCCGCGTCGAGCGGTTGTCCGTCGACCTCGAGCCTCACGAGGCCGCCTCCGCCCGCAACTCCTCGGCCAAGCGCAGCGTCATGGCTCGCCGCCAGTCCGGAGCACCGTGAGCGTCGTCGTACCAGTCGACGATCGTCCCGATCGCGGCCGAGAGGTCGCCCACCTCGGGCAGGCTGGGGAATGCGAGTACTCGGGGCGAGGGAGTGGATGCGGTGACGGTCAGGGTGAATCCGGCATCGTCATGGCGGGCGAGCAGAAGCACCGCCGACCGCCCGAGCGGGGCGAGCGACGCGCGCCGGTGAGACACCCACGCGGGCGTCGCCGGGAACTCAATGGTTCGCAGCACCTCGCCGGGTTCGAGGAGCGTCGCGCGCACCCCGGTGACGAACTCGGCGACCGGGATGCGACGCTCACCGCCGTCCGGAGTCCAGACGACCGCCGTCGCGCCGAGGCCGCTCGCGAGTGACGTCATCGGCCCGGCGGGGAGGGCGAGGCAGATGTTGCCGCCCACGGTCGCGATTCTGTGGATCTTCCACGAGCCGAGCAGCGCGTCGACACAGTGTTCGACCACCGACGCGGCCGCGCCGAAGAGCGGGGCGGCATCCCGCAGCTGGGCCAACGTGCAGGTTGCGGCGATCGAGAGGCGGCCACCCGGGAGGTCGGTCACCGGTTCCCAGTCGAGCCCGGCGAGGTCGACCAGTCCGCGCACCTCGGGTTGCGGCTCCGAGAACAGCCAGGTGCCGCCGCCGAGCACTGCTTCCCCGGGGGCGAGCGCGAGGTCGGCGCGTGACGTGGCGACGCGCATCGAAGCGACCTCGATCAGATCCATGCGGTGAGTCAACTCCACCCATGTGTCAGGCGGGTAACGTGAGCGGGTGGCCCGGGCAGGTGATGTCGACGCGTTCGACGACGACGATGAGGCGCTGAGCTGGGCAGGCGACGAGGAGCAGGGACGCGCGGCCCCACGCGTGCGTGAACCCGAGGCGCCTCCCGTCAGCGACGAGGCGGAGCCCGAAGAGGCTCCGGGATCGCGTGGCCGCTCGGTCGCGACGGCCGCGTTCGTCGTGCCGTACCTCGCGATCACGGTGGGTTGGATCTTCGCGGTGCAGCAGCTCTCGTCGGGGTCGGCGTCGCTGTTCGGCGAGATCCTCTGGCAGTTCGGCGAGTTCCTTGCGATGCTCGCCGCGCCGCTGTGGCTCGCCGCGACGCTCACGCTGACGCGAGCCCATCGGCCTCTCGTGAGGGTCGGTTGGCTCGCCCTCGGTCTTGCGGTGGTGTTCCCCTGGCCGCTCGTGCTGCGATTCCTTGCGGCGCTGGAATTCGCCGGAGGCCTCTCGTGATCCTCATTCCGATCGTCTTCGCCGCGTTGTTCGCGCTCGCTCTGTTCGGTCCGATCTCGAATCTCGGCGCGCTTCCCGCGGTGTACGAGGCCTACGGGATCGGCGACGCCGTGCCGTGGCCGGTCCTCGTTCTGGCGGTCGTGCTCCCGCCGGTGCTCTATCTCGTGGGGCTGCTGCTCGGTCGGGGTCGTCGGCCGTTCGCGCGCGCCCTCATCCTCACTGTCGCGCTCGCCGCATCCTTCGCCCTTTATTTCGGCATCGTGTCGCTCGTCGGCGCCATCCAGCCCCCGATCACCCTGTAGAAGAAGGCTATTTGCCCAAGGTGGCTGACTTTCTCGCCCGGAAGTCCGCCACCTTGGGCAAATAGCACGTCTCTCGTCAGGCGAGCGGCCAGGCGGCGAGGATCACGAGGGCGGCCAGCAGCACCTGCGCGATGAGCCGAGGCAAGAACGGGATCGCGATTCGGCCGAACCGATCGGGGTCGCGGGCGGCGTAGGCGTTCGCCGGAAAGACCGCGACGAGGAACACGACGAGGCAGATGCCGGCGGCGAGCCGCACCCCGTCCCACGGCACGAGCAGTCCCACGGCGCCGAGCAGCTCGCAAACGCCGGTGATCGCCACGAGCGCGGTCGGCCACCCGGGACGGCGCAACGGCGGCGGGATCATCGCCCTCATCGCCCGAGCGCCCGCAGGCACGAAGTGCAGAACGCCCATGAACGCAAAGACCGCAGCAAGGGCGATCCGCAGCGCGAGTTGCGCCGTATGAAGGGCGTCCATGGCTCCATCGTCGCACTGGCTAGACTCGGGACCGCGCGCCCCGCCCCCATCCGGCGCCCGACCCCTGACAAGGACATCTCAGTGGCCAAGCCGATCGTCGTGATCGCCGAAGAACTCTCTCCCGCCACCGTCGAAGCACTCGGCACCGACTTCGACGTTCGCAACGTCGACGGCACCGACCGCCCGGTGCTGCTGGCGGCGCTCGCTGACGCGCACGCGGTGCTGATTCGTTCGGCTACTCAGATCGACGCCGAGGCGCTCGCCGCGGCTCCGGGTCTGAAGGTCGTCGCGCGTGCGGGCGTCGGGCTCGACAACGTCGACATCAAAGCCGCCACCGAAGCCGGCGTCATGGTCGTCAATGCGCCGACCTCGAACATCGTGAGTGCCGCCGAGTTGACGATCGGCCACATCCTCTCCCTCGCGCGTCACATCCCCGCCGCGCACGCCAGCCTCGCTGCCGGAGAGTGGAAGCGCTCGAAGTACACGGGCGTCGAGCTGTACGAGAAGACCGTCGGAATCATCGGGCTCGGCCGCATCGGCGCGCTCATCGCGGCACGGCTGCAGGCCTTCGGGGTCGAGATCGTCGCGTACGACCCGTACGTGACGGCAACCCGGGCGCAGCAGCTCGGGGCGACGCTGGTGGGCCTCGACGAACTCCTGAAGACCAGCGATTTCGTCACCATCCACATGCCTAAGACTCCCGAGACGACCGGCATGATCGGCGCGGCGCAGCTGAAGCGCATGAAGAAGACGGCCTTCGTGATCAACGTCGCGCGCGGCGGGCTGATCGACGAGGATGCGCTCTACGACGCGCTCGTCGCCGGCGAGATCGCCGGGGCGGGGCTGGATGTCTTCGTGGCCGAGCCTCCGGTAGAGAAGAAGCTGCTGAGCCTGCCGAACATCGTCGTTACCCCGCACCTGGGTGCCTCCACCGACGAGGCGCAAGAGAAAGCGGGTGTCTCGGTCGCCCGCAGCGTGCGGCTCGCGCTCGAAGGCGAACTGGTTCCGGATGCCGTCAACGTCGCCGGCGGCGTCATTGACCCGTTCGTGCGGCCGGGTATCGCCCTCGTCGAAAAGCTCGGCCAGGTGCTGGCCGGTGTTGCTGGCCACGGCGCGCTGACCAGCCTCGAGGTGGATGTGCGCGGCGAGCTCGCCGCCTACGACGTGAGCGTCTACCGACTCGCAGCGCTGAAGGGCTATTTCACCAACCTCGTCACCGAGAACGTGTCGTACGTCAACGCCCCGCTGCTCGCCGAGCAACGCGGTATCACGTCGACGCTCTCGGTGTCGGAAGACAGCGTCGACTACCGCAACACGACGACCCTGCGCGGCGTACTCGGCGACGGCTCGGTCGTCGAAGTCGCCGGTACGCTCGCCGGAACCAAGCTGGCGCAGAAGATCATCGGCCTGAACGGCTACGACATCGAGGTGCCGCTCGCCGACCATCTCATCCTGATGACCTACGAAGACCGGCCGGGCATCGTCGCCACCTACGGTAAAGAGCTCGGCGACGCCCAGGTCAACATCGCGGGTATGCAGATCGCCCGGCAGAGTGCGGGTGGTCAGGCCCTCAGTGTGCTGACCGTCGACTCGCCCGTTCCCGACGAGGTGCTGGAGCGCATTGCCGCGCAGATCCAGGCGACGTCGTTGCGTGCGATCGAGATCGTCGAGTCCTAGGCAACTTTTCTCGAGCGCTACCCGATTCGTCGAGCGCGCCTCCGCCGACGAGCGCGGTCGACGAGACGGGTGGCGCTCGGGCAAGTGGCGCCCGAATAGGCTGTCGGGCGTGACGCGCACCATCGACCTCGCCCTCATTCCCGGCGACGGGATCGGCCCCGAAGTGACCGAGCAGGCTGTGGCTGTGCTCCGTGCCGCACTCGGTGCCGACGCCGAACTCCGCACGACCGAGTACCCGTACAGCGCTCGGCACTATGTCGAGACGGGTGTCATCCTCGGTGACGACGATCTTGCGGCGCTCGCGCAGCACGAAGCGATCCTGTTGGGGGCGGTGGGTGGCGACCCACGTGACCCGAAGTTGGCGGGCGGCATCATCGAGCGTGGGCTGCTGCTGAAGCTTCGGTTCGCGTTCGACCACTACGTCAACCTGCGCCCCACGAAGCTCTTCCCGAGTGTGACGAGCCCCCTCGCCAACCCCGGCGAGGTCGACTTCGTCGTCGTGCGGGAAGGCACCGAGGGCCCCTACGTCGGCAATGGCGGCAGCATCCGCGTCGGCACCCCAGCCGAGATCGCGAACGAGGTGAGCGTCAACACGGCGTTCGGTGTCGAACGAGTGGTGCGCTACGCGTTCGAGCTCGCCGAGAAGCGCCGCCAGAAGCTCACCCTCGTCCACAAGACGAACGTGCTCGTCTACGCCGGCAGCCTGTGGGCCCGCACCGTCGAGCGCGAGGCGGCCAATCATCCATCGGTGGCGTGGGACTACCTCCATGTGGATGCCGCGACCATCTTCTTCGTCACCGACCCTGCTAGGTTCGACGTGATCGTCACGGACAACCTCTTCGGCGACATCCTCACCGATTTGGCCGGCGCTATCAGCGGCGGCATCGGACTGGCGGCCTCGGGCAACATCAACCCGGATGGCGCGTTTCCTTCGATGTTCGAACCGGTGCACGGTTCGGCTCCCGACATCGCGGGACAGCGGAAAGCCGACCCCACGGCGGCGATCCTCTCGACGGTTCTGCTGCTCGACCACCTCGGGCTGGCGGCCGCCGCGCGACGGATCGAAGCAGCTGTGACGGCCGATCTCGCCGAACGAGCCGCATCGACCAACAGCAGTACCACCCGCACCACCGACGAGATCGGCTCTGCCATCGCGGCCCGGTTGGGCGCAGACTAGACCTCTACCGCACGGAGCTCTCATGACGATCAACCTTCTGCCGATGGCCACCCAAGACCTGCTCTGGCAGGTCACCCGCAACGACGACGCAAAGTCCCCGGATGCGCGCGCCGCGATCCTCGCCGACCCCGGGTTCGGCAAGCACTTCACCGATCACATGGTCGACATCTGCTGGTCGGAGAAGGGCGGATGGCACCGGCCCCGCGTGCAGCCCTACGGACCGATCTCGCTCGACCCGGCGGCGGCAGTACTGCACTACGCCCAGGAGGTTTTCGAGGGACTCAAGGCGTACCGCCACGCCGACGGCTCGATCTGGACCTTTCGTCCCGACGCCAATGCCGCGCGGCTGCAGCGGTCCGCGAAGCGCCTCGCCCTTCCCGAGCTGCCCGCGGAGTACTTCCTCGACTCGCTGAAGAAGCTCATCGCTGTCGACGCGGACTGGGTGCCGACCGCGCCGGAGACGAGTCTCTACCTGCGACCGTTCATGTTCGCCAAAGAGGCGTTCCTCGGCGTCCGTCCGGCCGCAAAGGTGAACTACTACCTCATCGCCAGCCCAGCGGGCGCGTACTTCCATGGTGGGGTCGCGCCGGTGGCGATCTGGCTCTCGACCGACTACGCGCGCGCGGGTAAGGGCGGCACCGGGGCTGCGAAGACGGGCGGCAATTACGCGTCATCGCTCGTCGCCCAGGCGGAGGCCTACGAGCATGGATGTGCGCAGGTGTTGTTCCTCGACGGTTCCGGCACCTACCTCGAAGAGCTCGGCGGCATGAACGTCGTGCTCGTCACGAGCGACGGTCGACTGATCACGCCGGAGAGCGCCAGCATCCTCGAAGGCATCACCCTCGATTCGATTCTGCAACTCGGTCGCGACCGTGGCCTGAAGACCGAGCAGCGGCCGGTGACGCTGCAGGAATGGGTCGACGGCGTCGCATCGGGGCTCATCGTCGAGGCCTTCGCCTGCGGTACGGCAGCAGTGATCACCCCGATCTCGGAGCTGAAGGGCGAGAGCGTCTCGATCGTCATGCCCGAGCCCTCCGGTGAGCGGGTGTCGATGTCGTTGCGGCAGGAGCTCACCGACATCCAGTACGGCCGCGTTCCCGATCGGCACGGATGGTTGTTGCGCCTCGACGCCTGACCCGCTTCTGCGTTCTGAGCTGCTCAGCGTCCGGCGGCGTAGTGCGCGGCGACCTGCGATGCATTGAGCGCCGTCGTCGCGTAGACGGCCGCGTTGTCGATGCTGGAGACGAGTGTCGCGTCGCTGACCCCCGCCATCCCGGTCGTCGTGTCACCGCCGATCCGCCAGTGACCGTCAGAGCCGTACGGGTTGTAGTGGTAGGCGGTCGTCCGGGTGTTGGAGTCCTCTAGGACACCGTCGATGTAGAGCCGCATCCCGCTCGAAGAGAGGGTCGCGACGGCGTGATGCCAGGTGCCGTCGTTGTACGTACCGGTCGTACTGAGCGTGCGCACGGCGTTGTTCTCGCGGATGCTGAAGCGCACCACGCCGTTGGTCCTCATCCAGATGCGCCGATCGGCGACGGCGGACGTGCCCGAGGCGCTCTCGCCGAACCCGATCAGTTGCCCTCCGCGGGTCGACGTGGTGCGGAACCAGATCTCGACACTGAATGTGTTCGAGGGTGCAATCGCTGCTCCCGGCACGGTGATACCGCTGGTGACAGCGCCGCCGAGCGCGAGCGCAGGGCTGTTGCCCGTGCAGTTTCCGACTTCGCGGGTCGCTCCCGCGAGAATCGTGCCGGTGCGACCGTTGCCTGACGCGTCGGTGGTGGCGGAGCCTGCCCCCTCGTTCACGGAGTAGAGCACATACGGCGAGTCGAGCGGAGTCTCGACCAGACAGCCGAAGGTGCTGCCGGCGGCGAGAGTGTTCGCCGGGTTCGGGCTCTGAGTGGCGTACGCCGCGTGGGCGGTGCCGCCCGATCCGACGACGGTGACGACGGCGATTGCCGCCAGCACCGAGAGCGCCGAGGGAGCCACCCGTGCGACCCCGCTGTCGGTGTCGGCCCGGTGGGCGGCTCGACGGCCGAGGGCGATGACGCCGAGCCCGAGCGCTATTGCGGCGGTGGCGAGGATGAGCTCCCATCGGCCTTCGCGAGCCCAGACGAAGGGAAGCCCGAGCGCCGGAGCGCGCATGACGGCGATCCCGTGAACGTCGCTCGGGTCGATCGGGGTGGAATCGGCGGCGGGGTTCGCATCGCCGCGGGTGGTCAGCGAGCCGTCGTCCGTCAGGCCGACGAGACGGTGTAGGCGCAGTCGCCCGGGATGATCGGGGTCGTCGACGAGGAGCACGCGTCCGATGGAGTCGGTCGGGTCGGCGATCGGCATGGCGACGACGATGTCTCCCGCGCGCACCGACGGTGCCATCGAGTCGCTCATCACCGTCGTGGACTTCCACCCCCAAAGGGTAGGGAGGGCCGACCAGAACAGGCAGCACGCGGCGGCGAGCAGAAGGACGCGCGCCAGCGTCGTGACGACAAGCCTGACGTGCATTCTGCACCTCCTCGGGTAGACGTGCGGCCGCTAGCGGGGGACGGGGCGGGGGACGGCGACCAGCAGAACGGAAGCCGTCCGGCACCCAGGGTAAGTGGGTGCCGGACGGCGCGACCGATCAGCTGTTCTGCGCCTCCCAGGTGAATCCGAGCGCAGCAGTTCCGCCCTGGGTGGTGTTCGGTGCCCCGGCGTCGACGGTGTAGACGAATTGGAACACCCGAGTCTCGGATGCGGTCCCCGTCGGGGCCCAGCTGCCGAGTCCGGTGGCGTAGTTCGTCGATGTCGTGCCGAAGTTTGCGAGAGAGCCGGCGTAGACCGCTGACCCGGAGGCGAGCGGCGTGAACCCGGCACAGCCGCCAGCGAAGGAACCACCGGTGCCCTGGGTGATCGTCAGCGTGATGCTGCTGCTGAGGGCATTGGTCGTCGTGGCGCCGGTGCCGTAGAGGCGGACGTCGGATGCGAGCGAACCGGTCGACGTGACCGCGATGCATCGGGTGCCGGTGGATCCGGGCGCCAGGTTGGTCGCGGTGAAGAGGGCGGTGGCCGAGTCGTCGTCGGACAGCGCGACGGTACCGGCCGCCCAGTTGCTGGTCGGCGACGCCGTGGTCGCCGAGAAGGCCGCGTAGGACGCGGTGCCGATCGTGGCACCGCTGAGCAGGATCGCCGCAGGCAGGGCGAGCAGGTTCGCGATGCGGCTGGATCGTCGGCGACGGGCGGTCGTGGTCATGTGAAAACTCCTCGGGTTAGTTCGATGGTCGAAGTAGCAAGTTCGACGATCAAACTAAGGCCCGGGGGTGGTGGAGCGAATCCCCCAAGGCGGGTCGCCCTCGTCTAGGGGTATAACGCGGGGTACACTCCGGAGGGGAAGTGCAAAGCCAAAGGGGACTGGCGATGTCTCATGATCTTGCTGATGTCGACAAGTCGACCGGGATCGAGCTGACCGAAGTGTTGGCCGCGTTCACCCGGTTGCGCCGCGAGAATGACCTGCTGGTTGCCGCGATTGCGCGCGATCACGGTCTGCACGCTCCCGATTTCCGGGCCGTCGCCTTTGTGCGGACGACGCCGGATCTCACCCCCCGGGGGCTGGCTGAGTACCTGGCGCTTTCTCTGAGCGCGACGACCGCGGTGATCGATCGCCTGGTCGCTTCGGGGTACGTGCTTCGTACCCCGAACCCGGAGGACGGCCGCAGCGTCCGCCTCGAGGTCACTCAGGAGGGTGCCGACGCGGTCGAGGACGCGCTCGAGATCTACACCGCGGCGTTCAACATTTCCGTGCCCGCTGACCGTCGCGAGGACGTCGCTGCGACCTTCATCGACATCGCGGATGCTCTCGCCGAGGTCGCCGTTGCGCGCACGGCGTCGGCTCGCGCCTGAGCCCGGCTCAGTGGCGGAGCCTCGCGGCGACTGGGGATCGGGCTGGCATCGGGATGGGTCGTTGCCCGGGGTCGACGGTGCGGGGTGGGATGGCGATGAATCCGTGCACCGGATCCCTCTCGATTGTCCAGTGGTTGTCGTGGATGAGCATGTGGTGGTGGCGGCAGAGGAGCACGCCGTCTTGGGTGTCGGTGGGTCCGCCTTCCTTCCAGGGGATGCGGTGGTGGGCTTCGCACCAGGAGGCGGGGCGGTCGCAGTTGGGGAAGCGGCATCCGCCGTCGCGGGCGGCGAGGGCGTCGCGTTGTTTCGAGGTGAAGAGGCGGCGGGTGACACCCAACCTCAGGGGTTCGCCGTCGTCGGTGAAGTGGATGGGGGCGATGCCGGTGTCGCAGATGTGTCGGTCGGCGGTTTCCAGGGGTACGCCGTCGGGGTGGTTGCCGATGTAGGCGGCGCCGGTGCGTTCGCGCAGGTCGCGGTCGGTGACGAGTACCCGCACGGCGTGACGGCGGGCGCCGAGGAGGCGGTTGGGGTCGGTTTCGGTGGCGATGCGGAGCAGGTCGACGAAGGTGTCGAGGGCGATCTGGCCGAGGGTGCGTTCGTCGGTGACGAGTTTCTCGGCGCGTTCGCGTTGCTGGTCGTCGATGAAGCGGGGTCCGCCGCGGCGGGGTGAGGTGGCGGCGTCGTAGGCGGCCCAGTAGGGTTCGGCGGATTCCGGGTCGAGGAGCCCGTCGAGGCGGGTCATGCCGTCGGATCGTCGGACGAGGGTGAAGTACCGCTTGTCGCGCTGCGCACGGTGCCGATCCCGCACGTTGGCGGCATCGAGTTCGTCGCGCAGTTCCCGTGCCCGGGCGGCGAGTTTCTCCACCGGCAACGTGGGCGCCAATGCGGCGAGTTGTTGGGCGGCGTCGGCGAGATCATCCGCCGCGACGTCGGCGTTCGGCGCGCCGAGCCCGTTCCTGATGACGTCGGCCTTCTCGATCGACACCCGCCCTGAAGCGACGCCGGTGCCGACGGCGGTCAGCCAGGGGTCGGCATCCACGGTGAGCAGTTCCCCGACCCGCACCAGGGTGTGCGATTCGCGCTTGGAGACCCCGGATACCTGCTCGACCAGTTTCTCCGGGGTGCCGGCGCCGAGCCGCTGCGCGAGCCCAGCGAAGCCGTCTTCCCGACGCGAACGGTGCTTCACCTCCGCCGCAAACGACCCCAGCGACGCCTCCACGAGTCGCCGCAACTCACCCAACTCACGCGTGCCGACGAGCAGCGCGTCGTCGTCGAGCACGCTCGGGTCAGCACCGAGCCAGCTGGTGACGGTCCAGGTGGTGGCGGGGGCGGAAGGGGACATACCTCCAGTGAAGCAAGATTCGAACGTATGTACTAGATAGACGAACCATTCTCAGGATAACTCGTGCGCAGGCGACCTGTGGAGGACTCGCTACCCCGCAGCCACGACCCGCGAGACGAACACCGCCACGGCATCCGCCGCGCTGTCGAGGTGCCCCGCGTAGGTGAACCCGCTCACCGTTTTGCGCGGGCGCAGGTCGTGATCGCCGTCCTCCAGCCAGAGCACCTCGATGGCGGAAGAGAGGCCGTAACCGGCGACCTCGGCGGGCGAGCCGAACGGGTCGCGGGTTCCCTGCACGATCAGTGTCGGCACCGTGAGATCGGCGAGGTGCTCGATCCGAGGGCGATCTGACGCGGCCGGTGGGTGCCACGGGTAGCTCAGGCACACCAGCCCCGCAACCGAACCAGCCGCAAAGCCTGCGTCGGCGATCATGCTCGCCACCCGGCCGCCCATCGAGCGTCCGCCGATCACCGGTCGCCCACCGACCTCCGCGAGCACCGCCCTGTACTCGTCGAGCAGCGTGTCGGCGCGCGGCGGCGGCCTGCGCACTCCGATCCGCCGGGATGCCATGTAGGCGAACTCGAATCGCACGACGCGCACACCGCGGGCCGCGATCCGCGACGCGAGGTCGGACATCCCGGGAGAGTCCATCGCGGCGCCCGCGCCATGGGCGAGCACCAGAGTCGGCGCGGCGTCGGGGCCATCGATGAGCAGATCCATGCCAACCATCCTGGCGGAGCCGACCGGAGCGCCCCCGAGGTCTAGGGTTGAGAATCGTGAGAGTCGCCCGCTTCGCCAGTGCGGACGCCGACCCCCGGTACGGCATCGTCGATCGCGCCGACAGTGGCGACGACGAGATCGTCGTGCTGGCCGGTGATCCGATCTTCGCCGGATTCCAGCCGACGGGTGAGCGTCTGCCGCTCGCCGACGTGCGGCTGCTCGCCCCCGTCATCCCGCGCTCGAAGGTCGTCTGCGTCGGCCTCAACTACGCCGAGCACCGTGCCGATATGGCGAACGTCGAAGCGCCCGAGAACCCGCTCATCTTCCTCAAGCCGAATACCGCCGTGATCGGCCCGGGCGACGCGATCCAGATCCCTCCGGTCGAGGGGCGCATCACCCACGAGAGCGAACTCGTCGTCGTGATCGGCCGCATCGCGAAGCAGGTGAAGGCCGAGAACTGGCGCGACTACGTGTTCGGGTTCACGGCCGGCAACGACGTGTCGGCGCGCGACCAGATGTTCGCCGACGGGCAGTGGGCTCGCGCAAAGGGCTACGACACGTTCGCCCCGATCGGCCCGTGGATCGAGACCGAACTCGACCCGTCGAACCTCGAGATTCAGAGCCACGTCGACGGCGAGCCGCGGAGGCACGGCAACACCAAAGACCTCATCTACGACGTGCCCACGCTCATCGAGTACATCTCGGATGTCTGGACCCTCCTGCCGGGCGACATCATCATGACCGGCACTCCGTCGGGCCTCGGCGGTTTCGTCGACGGCCAGACGATCGACATCACGATCGAGGGAATCGGCACGCTCACCAATCCGGCGCGCAACCGCGACGCCGCTCCGGCCTGAACCCGGTGACGTGACTACGCTCACCGACGAGGATGTCGTCCGCATCCGTCGTCGCAGTCACGTGGCGATCATCAGCGGTCAAGCGCTATCCGGGGTCGGGATGGGCGCCACGTTCTCGGCCGGAGCGTTGCTCGCGACCCAGCTCTCGGGTTCGCCTGCGTGGTCGGGCACGTCCGTCACCCTGTCGACGCTCGGTGCGGCGGCAGCGGCCATCCCACTCGCCCGGCTCGCTCAGCGATCGGGTCGCTCGCCGGCACTGGCCACCGGCTCCGGGTTCGCCGCGCTCGGCGCCGTCGTCGGCATCGTCGCGACCGCCGCCGGCCTGTTCCCGCTGTTCCTCGTCGCGATGGGACTGCTCGGGGTCGGCACCGCGGTGAATCTGCAGTCTCGGTTCGCGGCGACCGATCTCTCCGAACCTGCCAGCCGCGGGCGCGACCTGTCGGTCGTCGTCTGGTCGACGACTCTCGGCGCGGTGCTCGGCCCCAATCTCATCGGCCCGGGCGACGAGTTCGGCCAGTCGGTCGGGCTGCCCCCGCTCTCGGGAGTGTTCTTCTTCGCCCTCGCTGCGCAACTCGTGGCGATCGCCGTCTACCTCGTGGTGCTGCGACCCGACCCGCTGCGTACGGCGCTGCGTCTCGGCGTCGAGCGCGGCACGACCGACGACGAGTCGGGGGTCGAAGATCGCAGCGGCGTCATCACCGGCATCCTGACCCTCGCGCTCAGCCACGCCACGATGGCGTCGGTCATGGCGATGACGCCCGTCCACCTCGTCGAGCACGGCGCGACGCTGCAGATCGTCGGGTTGACGATCAGCCTCCACGTCGCCGGAATGTACGCGCTTTCGCCGCTGTGGGGCGTGCTCTCCGACCGGTTCGGCCGCTCACCGGTGATTGTGCTGGGTCAGGGGATGCTGCTCGCGGCGCTGCTGATGACCGCGTTCGGGGCCGAGCACTCGGGCTGGGTTCTTGCCGGTCTCATCTTCCTAGGACTCGGCTGGAGCGCGGCGACCGTCGCGGCATCCGGTCTCGTCGCCGACAGCGCCGACCCGCTGCACCGCACCGTCGTGCAGGGCCGCGCCGACCTGTCGATGAGCCTCGCCGGGGGGATCGGCGCCGCGAGCGCCGGCGTGGTGCTTGCCGCGATCGGGTATGCCGGGCTGTCGCTCGTTGCGATGGCGCTCGTCGCGGTCGTGCTGGTCTCGCTCGTGCTCCGTGTTGCGCGTCGCCCGCGGGTCGTCGAGTCTGGTCAAGTCTGACCAACAGGCATACGCTGGATGCATGTCGATCAATATCTACGAGGCGAAGACTCAGCTCTCGAAACTGATTGCGCGCGTCGAGGAGGGCGAAGAGATCACGATCTCTCGCAACGGCCGCCCCGCGGCGCGACTCGTGCCGATCGAGCGGCGCACGACACCGCGCGTTCCCGGTGCGCTCAAGGGGCAGTTCTGGATGTCGCCGGACTTCGACGACTTCACGGAACAGGACGAGGCCGACTGGTACGGCGAAGGGTGAGGATCCTCCTCGATACGCACATGCTCATCTGGTGGCTCGACGGAAGCGATGCCCTGCCAGATGCGACACGCTCGGCGATCGCCGATCCTGCCGCCCACGTGGGTGTCTCCTCGATCTCGATCGCGGAGATCTCCATCAAGCGAACGCTTGGCAAGTTGCGCGCACCATGGATTCCCGACGTACTCCTCGCTGAGAACGGCATCTCTGTGCTGCCATTCACAAGCGATCACGCTCGTCGATTGCTGGAGTTGCCGCTCCACCACCGGGACCCGTTCGACCGGATGTTGATCGCGCAGGCGATCCACGAAGACATGGCGTTCGCGACGGCCGACCCTCGAGCGAGCGCCTACGGCGTCCGCGTGCTCTGACGCGCACCTAAGCTCGGAGCCGATGTCTGCCCTCCCGTTCTCCACCGCAACCGGCGCCGATGTGCGCGTGCGGTTCTGCCCTTCGCCGACCGGCACTCCGCACGTCGGGATGGTGCGCACGGCGCTCTTCAACTGGGCGTAACGCGGCACACCGGCGGAAAGCTGATCTTCCGCATCGAAGACACGGATGCCGCCCGCGACAGCGAGGAGAGCTACCTGCAGCTCATCGACGCGCTCACTTGGTTGGGCATCGACTGGGATGAAGGCGTCGAGATTGGCGGCCCGCACGGACCGTACCGGCAGTCGCAGCGCACCGACCTCTACCTCGAGGTCGTCGAGAAGTTGAAGGCTTCGGGCCACCTGTACGAGAGTTTCGTCACCCCCGAGGAGATGGAGGTGCGCAACGTCGCCGCCGGCCGCGACCCGCGCCAGGGCTACGACAACTTCGAGCGCGCCCTGACCGACGAGCAGCGGGCCGCATTCCGGGCCGAGGGACGCCAGCCGAGCCTGCGCCTGCGGGTGCCCGACACCGACCTCTCATTCGACGACCTCATCCGCGGCGAGATCACCTTCCCGGCGGGGTCGTTCACCGATTTCGTCGTCGTGCGTCCCAACGGCGCCCCGCTCTACACCTTCGTCAACCCCGTCGACGATGCGCTGATGGGCGTGACGCATGTGTTCCGGGGCGAAGACATCCTCTCCTCCACGCCGCGGCAGATCGCCCTGTATCTCGCCCTCATCGAGGCGGGTGTCACCACCTTCATCCCGCAGTTCGCACACATGCCGCTCGTCTACGGCGAAGGGTCGAAGAAGCTCTCGAAGCGCGACCCTGAGTCGAACCTGTTCCACCACCGCGACCGCGGCTTCATTCCCGAGGGCCTCATCAACTACCTGGCACTGCTCGGCTGGTCGATCGCCGCCGACCGCGACGTGTTCACTGTGCCCGAGCTGACGGCGGCGTTCGACATCGTCGACGTGAACCCCAACCCGGCGCGCTTCGACCAGAAGAAGGCCGACGCGATCAACGGCGACCACATCCGGATGCTTGCCGCCTCCGACTTCGCAGCCCGCATCGTGCCGTACCTGGCCGAGTACGTCGCCGACCCGCCGACGCCCGAGCACGCTGTCATCCTCCGCGAGGCCGCGCCGCTCGTTCAGGAACGGATGACGGTGCTCTCGGAAGCCCCCGGACTGCTCGGCTTCCTGTTCACCACCGACGGCGCGCTGGAGTTCGAGGCCGACGCCCTACCGAAGGATGCCGACCAGGCCCGGCGCATCCTCGAAGCGTCTGTCGGCGCGCTTGAGAACCTCGACGACTTCTCGACGGCGGCGATCGAGGAGGCGCTGCGTGCCGAGCTCATCGAGGGCGCCGGGCTCAAGCCTCGGGATGCCTTCGGCCCGCTGCGCACCGCGATCTCGGGTCGCCGCATCAGCCCGCCGCTGTTCGAGTCGATGGAGATCCTCGGTAAGGCCTCGACTCTCGCTCGGCTCGAGCGCCTTCGCCTCCACCTGGCCTGAGACGTGGGCTACGCGTACCGGCCGGCGCCACCCGCGTTGCGTCCGATGGTGCGCTCGCTGTGGTTCAACGAGGCGGCTCCGACTCGGCGCTACGAGCGCATCCTGCCGCAACCGGTGGCGCACGTCATCGTCAACCTCTCCGACCCGTACCGGCTGCTTACGAGGGGCGGAGCGTGGGTCGGCGACCCGTTCCGTTCAGCCTTCGTGTCGGGCCTCCAGCCCGAGTACCTTGTCATCGAGAACCCCGACTGGCTGTGGCAGTGCGGTGCCGAGTTGGAACCGGCAGGCCTCGCTGCGCTCGTGTCGGTACCGCCCGCCGAACTGACGGCGCGGGTTCGGGATGCCGACGACCTCATCGCCGGAAGCACCGGATGGCGGGATGCCTTGCGCGCCGCCGAGCGCGACGCCGAACGGACCCTCGACGTGTTGACCGAACTCATCGAAGCTGCGATTCGGCCCGACGTCGCGATCGACCCCGTCGTGCGCGAAGCACTCGCCCGCCTCGATGCCGACCCCGACCTGCCCATCGCGCGTCTGGCATCCGATATCGGTGTGCCGCACGCGCAGCTCATCCGTCGATTCCGTTCCGGCGTCGGGGTCACGCCGAAGACGTACGCCGACCTGGCGCGGTTCTCGCACTTTCTGAACGCCATCCCGTTCGACGCCGTGCCCACCTGGAGCGAACTGGTCGCGGCGACCGGCTACCACGATCAGCCGCACTTCATCCGCAGCTTCAAGCGCTACACCGGCTACACCCCGAGCCGGTATCTCGCGGGTGTGCGTGAGTACGGTGCCGAGTTCCCGTCGTTTCAGCCGATGGATGAATTTCCGACAATCGCGACGCCGCCGGGGGCCACTACCGTCGGGTGACCTTTTAGAAAGGAACACCCGACATGGACTTCTCTCTCATCAGCTGGCTCGGTGTCGCCGTAGCCGGTGTCACCGCGATGGTGATCGGCGGGCTCTGGTACTCGCTGCTGTTCGCCAAGCCGTGGCAGCGCGCCTCCGGAGTCACCGACGAGCAACTGACGCAGAACGCCCCGCTGACCTACCTCGGATCGCTGCTGCTCGCCTTCGTGATGGCGCTCGTACTCGCGCCGTTCATCGCCGGCGGTGGCCTGCTGTTCGGCACCTTCGCCGGTCTCGCCGTCGGACTCGGCTGGGTCGCCACCTCGCTCGGGATGGTCTACCTCTTCGAACGCCGGCCGTTCGCCCACTGGGCGGTCAATGCGGGCTACGCGATCGTCTCGTACACCGCGATGGGGGCGATCATCGGGGCCTTCCAGGCCTGACGAAGCACCGCCGCAGGTGCGGTAGAGTGATCAGTCGGTCCGCCTCCGGGTGGCTCCGATGGGGTGTGGTGTAATTGG
>NZ_JANMSQ010000243.1:0-2467 GCF_031389465.1 Pseudolysinimonas sp. | reverse complement strand
GTTGCTCCCCTGCCTGTGGATGCTGTTGGGGACTCGGCGTGCACACGCTTAGGGCGCTCTTCGTCTCGTCGCGCCCGCTGAGCTGGGTCAATACCGCGTTCCCGTTCGCGGCCGCCTACCTCACGACGACTCGGGAGATCGACCTGGCCGCGGTCGTCGGCACCCTGTACTTCCTAGTGCCCTACAACCTCGCGATGTACGGCATCAACGACGTCTTCGACTACGCCTCCGACCTGCGCAATCCGCGCAAGGGCGGCGTCGAGGGCGCCCTGCTCGACCCCCGCTGGCACCGGCTGGTGTTGTGGCTCTCCGGCATCCTGGCGTTGCCGTTCGTCGTCTATTTGGTGATCGTCGGAAACCCCGAGAGTTGGGCGGCGCTCGCCGTGAGCCTGTTCGCGGTGGTCGCGTACTCGGCAGCGGGCCTGCGCTTCAAGGAGCGGCCGGTGCTCGATTCGCTCACCTCGAGCACCCACTTCGTGTCTCCCGCCGTCTACGGCCTGCTGCTCGCCGGTGCGACGTGGACCCCCGCACTGTTCGCTCTGCTCGTCGCATTCTTCCTCTGGGGCGCGGCGTCGCACGCCTTCGGGGCAGTGCAGGATGTTGTGGCCGATCGCGAAGGCGGGATCGACTCGATCGCGACCGTCATCGGCGCGCGCCGCGCGGTGCGGCTCTCGGTGGTGCTGTATCTGCTCGCCGGCATCCTGCTGCTCGCCACCGACTGGCCGGGCCCGATCGCCGCCGTGTTCGCGCTGCCGTACGTCGTGAACGCCCTGCCGTGGTGGCGGGTCACCGACGAGACGGCGCCGACGGCGAATCGTGGCTGGCGCCGGTTCCTCTGGCTCAACTTCGCGACCGGGTTCGGCGTCACGATGTTGCTGATCGCTTACGCGCTGCTGGAGCCTTCCGCGCCCTGCGCCTGCTGAGTGACCGTCTGCAGGTTGCGGGCGATGTGGGCGAGAGACGCGAGGGTGGTGGCATAGTCGCTCGGCGCGATTCCGTCAGTCACGGCCCGGCGCACCTCGCTGACGGCGAGCAGGATGTCGTCGTGCGCGACGCGGCCGGCCGATGTGAGCCGCCAGTGTTCGTCGACCGCCTCGATCCACCCGCGGTCGGCGAGCAGAGGCAGCGGTCGCGCGATCTCGGCCTCGTCGGGCGGCATGGCGGCGGCCAGTTCGGCGGCGGTCGCGGGGCCACGTTCGAGCGCGGTCATCGTTCGCCAGGCGGTCCTGTCGATACCCGCCGCCGTCAGGGGCGGTTCGAGGTTCTCCGCCAACAGGCGAGCGACGGTCTCGATCCAGTACCCGAGAGGGCGCCGGTCGGTGGGGACGGGGACGGCCATGCGACGACTCCTTCGATCCATGTAACGATACATGCAAGATAGCATGTATGCCGTGACGATATCCAACGAGATCATCCGGATCGAAGCCGCGCTCGCCCAGATCCGCCGCGGCCAGCAGTCCGGTCGCCTTGGTCGAACGGCGGGAGCAGACGCGGCCACCGGCGCGCTCTTTCGCGCACTGGACGCTCTCGAGTTCGACCCGCTGAGTGTCACCGAGCTCGCCCTTCGGGTCGGCGTCGACCAGCCGCGAGCGAGCCGACTCGCCGCGGGGGCCGTCAGCCGGGGGCTTGCCGTGCGGCTGCCCGACGCAGCGGATTCGCGCCGCTCGCTGCTTCGCCTCACTCCCGCGGGGCGCGAGTTCATCGCCCGCGCTCACGCGACGCGACGCGACGCCGTCTCGACGGCTCTCGCGGGGTTCGACGCGGATGAGGCGAGCACATTCGCCTCCCTGCTCGAAAGATTCCTCGCCGCCTGGCCTCACTAAGCCTTGCGAACCAGGAATGTTAGTGACTAACATAACGTCGTGACGACCAAGAGGGAGCGCACCGCCGCCCGCATCTTCCAGGTGGCGATCGCCCTCTTCGAGCGCGACGGGTACGAGGCGACGACGGTCGGGCGCATTGCGGCGGAAGCCGGCGTGAGCGAGATGACCTTCTTCCGCCACTTCGCGACCAAGGATGCCCTCCTGCTCGACGACCCGTACGATCCGGTCATCGCAGCCGCGATCTCCGCGCAACCGAAGGACCGTCCGCCGCTCGCTCGCGCCATCGCCGGCGTGCGGGGCGCGTGGGCGGAGGTGCCGGTCGAAGGCAGCGATGTCGTGAGGCGTCGGCTCAGCATCGCCGCGACCCCCGTGCTACGCGGGGCCGTCTCGCGCAACACCCTCGAGACCGAACGCGTCGTGGCCGAGCAACTCGTGGCAGACGGAGCCGACCCGGTCGCCGCGCGGATCGCCGCTGCGGCCCTCCTCGCGGCGATGATGTCCGCGCTACTGCAATGGGCGACCGGCGACGATGACCGCTCGATGGGATCGGCGATCGAGCAGGCTCTCAACGTTCTGGAGGGCGAGTCATGAGCGAGCCGCGGCTGGTGTTGCGCGGGGTGTCCCGCACGTTCCGCGGTGGTGCG
>NZ_JANMSQ010000024.1:0-1816 GCF_031389465.1 Pseudolysinimonas sp. | reverse complement strand
GTCGGGCCGGCCGGCGAGGTCGTCTCCGTCGAGGGAGACGCGCGCGCCGTCCACGACGCCCGGCGCAACTCGCACGACCGGTCCAACATCGAGCTGCATCACGGCGACGTCGCGCGCGTGCTGGCGGGGACCATCGACGCCGACTCCGACGTCGTCCACGCGGACGCCGTCGTGCTCGACCCGCCGCGGTCCGGTGCGGGCCGCAAGATCGTCGCCTCGATCGCCGAGCTGCGCCCCGAACGGATCGTCTACGTGGCGTGCGACCCGGCCGCGCTGGCGCGCGACGTCTCGTACCTGGCCGAGGCCGGCTACGCGCTCACCGGGCTCCGGGCGTTCGACCTGTTCCCGATGACCCACCACGTGGAGTGCGTCGCGGTCCTGGAGCGCTGACCAGACCGGTCGCACGCCGAGTTCGAGCCCCGATCCCGGCTGGGTTCGCTGTTCCGCCGTGAGTTCGCCGGTACAGGACAGCGAACTCACGACGGAACAGCGAACTCGCGGCGGTGACGTCTGGCCCGGCCCGCGGCGGCGGCATAGCGTCGGACTGCGGCGGTCCGCGCGGGGCCGCCCGGGGACGGAAGGGGTGCACGGTGACGAGTGAGCAGGAGAGCGAAGCGGCCAGGCGGTACATCGAGGCGGGGAAGGTCGCCGCCGCGGAGGCCCGCAAGTCCGGCACGCCGGAGTACGACCCGCGGGCGCACGAGCGCGCCGTCGAGCACGAGCGCAAGATGGCCGACGAACTCGCGAAGGAGCAGGCGAAGAAGTAGGTCGCCCGGCCCGCAACGCGATACGATGTATGTTGACGTCGAGATATCTGACGGCGCTCCCCCCGCACGGCGCCGGGGGCGCCGTCGTGCGGCGGCCCTCCAGCCGTCGCCGTCCGCCTGGCAAAGGAGTCACGAGTGAGCAACGTCGACACGTTCGGGTCGAAGGGGATCTTGGAGGTCGGAGAGACCGCCTACGAGATCTTCCGGCTGGCCGCGGTCCCAGGCCTGGAGCGGCTCCCCTACAGCCTGAAGATCCTGGCGGAGAACCTGCTGCGGACCGAGGACGGCACCAATATCACCGCCGATCACGTCCGCGCCCTCGCGGGCTGGGACCCGACGGCGCAGCCGGACACCGAGATCCAGTTCACCCCGGCGCGCGTCGTCATGCAGGACTTCACGGGCGTGCCCTGCATCGTGGACCTCGCCACGATGCGCGAGGCGGTCGTGGAGCTCGGCGGTGACCCGGACCGGATCAACCCGCTCGCGCCGGCGGAGCTCGTGATCGACCACTCCGTGCAGATCGACGTCGCGGGTCGGGCCGACGCATTCGAACGCAACGTCGAGCTGGAGTACCAGCGAAACCACGAGCGCTACCAGTTCCTGCGCTGGGGCCAGACGGCGTTCGACGACTTCAAGGTCGTGCCCCCGGGCACCGGCATCGTGCACCAGGTCAACATCGAGTACCTCGCCCGCGGCGTCATGACCCGGGCGGTGCCCGGTGCCGTCGGCGCCGACGGTTCCCCGATCCTGCGGGCGTACCCCGACACCTGCGTGGGAACGGACTCCCACACCACCATGGTCAACGGGCTCGGCGTGCTGGGGTGGGGCGTCGGCGGCATCGAGGCCGAGGCCGCGATGCTGGGTCAGCCGGTCTCGATGCTGATCCCGCGCGTCGTCGGGTTCAAGCTGTCGGGCGCCATCCCGCCGGGGGTGACCGCGACCGACGTCGTGCTGACCATCACGCAGCAGCTGCGCGAGCACGGCGTCGTCGGCAAGTTCGTCGAGTTCTACGGCGATGGGGTCGCGCAGGTGCCGCTCGCGAACCGCGC
>NZ_JANMSQ010000137.1:0-22233 GCF_031389465.1 Pseudolysinimonas sp. | reverse complement strand
CCAGCGACTCGCCCGCGGCGTAATCCTGGACGGCCTCATCGATCTGCGCCGCGCTCATGCTCTGTGGTCGCTTGGTCACGCCAGCTCGATCAAGATGCTTACTCACCGTGACTCGGTTGACTTTGAACTCCTTGGCTATCTCGTGGATGGCCATGCCTTCTGAATAGGCCAAAACCAGCTTTGATACAATGGATGAAGAAAGCTTCTTCGGGCGTGGAGAAGCACCAGGGGTGCGAGATCGCAACCGCGGAGTGCTAGACAAGGCCTCATCCATCAAGGAACAGAGGTCAGAAGTCTCCCTCTCTCGATTGCAGTAACTTCGCAGTACCCCCACCAAATGGGATGTCTCGCCGACATGGGTTTCTCGTCAGCTGGGGGTCGCCCATCGACCGGGCTCTCGTTGTCGGTTGCCCCGGTAGGCGCGGTCAGCCGAAGTGGGGCATCCGGCCACCCCGGCGGAGACATCCGAGACTAGGCCGCCCTGCTGGCTTCCACAGTTCGCAACAGTTCAGCGGCCGTCGCAGCGACAGCGGCCAGATCGCCGTCACTCGTGGTCGAGCGAAGCTCCTCGAGCAGGAGGTCGATGCGGGTCAGGTCGAGGGGCGAGAAGGTGGGGGCTATCCGGTCCCGAATCCATTCGAGTACCGTCACATCGCCTACCACGCCACCGAGATTGGCTGCTTCGGAGTCAGCGATGGCTCGATGAGCCCACAACTGGAACCGGCTGAGATCGATCTCGGCGGGAGCCTGGAACTGCAAGAGCAGGTCCAGGCTGGCCTGCAGCAGCTCGATGGCAGCGTCTCGTGCTTGATGCCGGTTCGTGGACGTGATCTCCTCGGCGAGAAGGGCCACGGCGGTGTCTGTCGGAGCCACCAGTCGAGGCGGGATGCCGCCCGCCGTCTTGTGAGCTTCCCAGGCTGCGGTCACCCGTTCGAGAGCCGCGGTCGCTTCGCTCCAGTTGTCAGTGCCGGCCGCGTTGAAAGCGGCAAGCGCATCGTCACGCATCGTCGTGAGCGTCTGGGGGGCCGGGGTGGGGAGCGAGTCGGTCGGCACCGCAATTGCCATCTCTTCGAGATCCCCCTCATGGGTGGAAGAGAACTCGCCGTAGCCGGGCGCGAAGAACTTCTCGGAGAGTGAGCCGTCGGAGTGCACCTCGGTTGCGATCAGAACATCGTGCACTTCACCGCTGGGTCCCTCGACGACCGCGTCCACACTCGTGACGATGACCTCCTCGAAAACCATCCCCGGGATGTTCTCGGGGCGAAAGGCCTGTCCTACCTCTGGCTCGCCGGGCATGATCATTGCCGCCGGGCCGTCCTTGCCGGCCAGCCAGGTTCCCGCAGTCTCAGCAATCACCCCGTCTTTGTAGTTGTAAACCTCTTCGCCGAGGTACCACACCGAGCCGTCGTCGGCCTGGGCGTAGTGGTCGAGCGCGACCTCTTCGATGCGTCCGTCGAGGTAGGCGGCGTACTGCGACGTGAGGGTCGTGACGCATTGCCCCGGAAGCCACTGAATGATGCTGGTTTGGTTCATCAGGGTGGTTTCGGTTCTGAACGCTTGTCCGCCGACGTGTCCGTTGAGCACGGCGGACTCCAACTCGGCGATCGGGAACAGCGGGTTCGTGACCTCCGTGCTCTGCGAAAATGCCGCTGCGGTGAGGTCGACGCGGTCGGAGTCGGGTGCGAGCGGATAGGACTCGAACCCCGCCGCCTCAAGCTGAGCTGCCGTGGGCTGGGCGATCTCGGTCTCAGTCGAGTCCCCGCATCCCGTGCCGGTGACCGGCCCACTCACCCCGGGGGCGGTACATGCCACGAGCGCGAGGGGAAGGGTGGATGCGATAACGAGAGCACCCCGCCGAGAGATCGTGCGACGCTTGGTCGCGTTGTCCGACCCGCGGAACGTCACGTTGCTGGTGAACATTTTTGCCTCCACATGATGAGCATCAGGATGATGTCGGCACGCTATTTCGGAGATGCTGACGCCGCGCTGAACGCGGGAGGCTGCGGCTGAACGCACGCTGAATGGCCCGGAGGATTGGTGCAGAAGCAAGCGATGAGCGGATGTCTCGCGACACGGGTCGCATCAGTGGCGGGTCAGGTGTCTCGTTCGGTATCGACGGTCTGGGTCGTCAGATCTGGGCGTCGGTACGGCACCCGGTCGCCAGGGAGGGTGAAGTCGGCATCCAGACCCAGCGTCACGTTGGCCCACTCGACGAGCAGGGTTCTGTTTAGCGTGTCGGGTTCCGGGGTGTGCCCGAGGACGCGAGTTCTGTGCGGCAGGCATCCTCGTCGATCACCTCGGCGGCCTCAAGGGCACCGCTGACGGCGCCGCGATAGCGGTGAGCCTCACCGGCGGCCGAACTCGGAGGGAGTGCAGGCGGCCGGGGCGAACACCGACGCGGTGATCAGCACCGAGAGGGCGCTCGCACCACGGCGACCTTGCCCGCGAAGAGCGACGGTCGGAAGGTTGGATCAACCATCATTACGTCGTCTGCCGAACTCCGAGCAGGGGTCGGAAGAAGGCGCCGAGCTCGTCGGTCGCCGACAGCGGCAGGACGTGAGAGACGTAGTGGTCGGGACGCACGACGACGACCACCCCGCTGTTGTCGATCCCGCGCTGTTCGAAGATGTCGTCACTCGGTTCGATTGCGAATACCTTTTCGTCGTCGAAGAGCCGGTGCGTGCCCACCCGCGGTCGGAAGACGAGCGGCACCGTTGTGATGTCGACGTCGGTGTGCAGCCGGGGGTAGATCACTTTGACGTCGAACCATGCGTCGGGGTCGACGTTGGGCGGAGTCACTCCGAGTGGGGAGTTTGGTGATTCCGTCATCCACCTGCCGAACTCGGCGAGCAGACCGTCGGAGTCGGCCCCGGCCGAGGCGAACACGTAGATCCGCCAGCGGCCGTCGGCCGTGGCGAGGTGCCCTAGCTGCAGGTCGTTACCGTCGCAGACGCGGCGAACCAGGGCCGAGCGGAATCGCTTGCCGACCGGGTAGCCGGTGGCTAGCGCCTGGTGGGTGTTCGGTGCGACGAGCATCGAGGGGGCATATTCGGTCATGAACCCCGCGGGGAACTCGGACGTGCGGACGTAGAACTCCTCGAGATACGACGGTTCGGGCAGATCCTCCGACTTAGTCGCCATCAGCGTCGACCATTCCTTGTCGAAGTCGATGAGATTCTTGGCGATCACCTTGCGCTCCGCCGAGTAGGTGGACAGCAGAGCCTCCGGGCTCCGACCTTCGAGCACGTGGCCGAGTTTCCAGCCAAGATTCCAGCCGTCCTGCATCGAGACGTTCATGCCCTGACCAGCCTTGGCGCTGTGGGTGTGGCAGGCGTCGCCCGCGATGAAGACCCGCGGGGTCTGGGTACCGATGGCTTCGGGCGGCACGTTGTCGAAGCGCGAGGTGAGCCGGTGCCCGACCTCGTACACGCTGTTCCAGGCCACGTTCTTCACATCCAGGTGGTACGGGTGCAAGATGTCGTTGGCCTTCGCGATCACCTGGTCGATCGTCGTGGCGCGCACAGTCTTCTCGCGCCCTTCCTCGACCTCGCCGAGATCGACGTACATGCGGAACAGGTGACCTCCCTCACGAGGGATGAGCAGGATGCTTCCCGACGTCGATTGGATGGCGCATTTCATGCGGATGTCGGGGAAGTCGGTGACCGCGAGTACGTCCATGACGCCCCAGGCATGGTTGGCCTGATCACCGTCGAGCGTGCAGCCGATCGCTTCGCGCACCCGGCTGCGGGCGCCGTCGCCGCCGAGCACGTACTTCGCGCGCACGGTGCGGCTCAGGCCAGTACTGTCCGCGGTCGAGCGTTTCAGGGTGACGTGCACCGGATATTCCGGGTCGTTGGTGACCTCGAGGCCCGTGAACTCCCAGCCGTAGTCGGGCGTCATGCGGGTGGGAGAGTTGACCATCACCTCCGCGAAATAGTCGAGGACGCGGGCCTGGTTCACCAGCAGGTGGGGAAACTCGCTGACGCCCTGCTCGTCGTCGATGGCGCGCGCCGTGCGCACGATGCGCGACGGATCGACCTGATCGGGCTTCCAGAACGCCATCTCGGTGATGCGGTAGGCCTCGGCCGTGATGCGGTCCGCGAACCCGAACGCCTGAAATGTCTCGACGCTACGGGCTTGGATGCCATCGGCCTGCCCGATGGCGAGGCGGCCGTCACGGCGTTCGATGATGCGTGTCGTGATGTTCGGAAACTGCGCCAGTTGGGCGGCGGCGATCATTCCGGCCGGCCCGGCACCGACGATGAGTACATCGACCTCGTCGGGCAGTTCTTCGGGGCGATCGAGTCCGGCGCCAGCCGCTGGCTGGATGCGGGGGTCTCCCGAAACGTACCCGTTGTGGTGAAACTGCATCGTTGGGCTCCTCGCTGCGCTGCGATAGTTCGATAATCGAATATAGGGTTCAGATAACGATCCACTGTAGACGGAGCTGGGTCGCTCGGCAAGCAGTCGTTCCGGGAGCGACCAGTGGCTCCGCTACGACGACTTCGCGGACGTCCTCGCCGACTTCCGTCTGCCATCGGTCGACCTGACAGGGCAGGCCGTGGCTCTGACCCTCTCGGACGGGTCGAGCTTCCACCAGTTCGATACCGGGCTATCTCTGTTCTGCTTCCGAGAGTTCAAGATTCCCGTCGCCAGCGTGTGGCTGCACGATCGGGCTATCAGCTCAGGACCACGGGCATCTTCCTCGGCCTGAACGCCGACGGCGACACCGAGCACGCGCAGGGAGGCGGGTGCGTCTACCCCCTCGGCGCGGTGGTGTATCCCGACGTTCAACCGATTTTGCGGATGTGCGAAAGGGTCCCGGTTCGTGTGAACCGGGACCCTTTCGATGCTGTCGGTCAACCGTTGATGACCTGGGGAACCGCCACGCTTTTGAGTCCTTCGACCCCGAACTCCAGGCCGTAACCCGACGCCTTGACGCCACCGAACGGCGCCATGGGGTGCACGCCGCCGTGCGAGTTGATCCAGACCGTACCCGCCTCGAGGCGGGCAGCGACTTCGCGCGCCTGCTTCGGGTCCGCCGACCAAACCGACGCGCCCAGACCTTGCTCGAGGCCGTTGGCGCTGGCGATCGCGTCCTCGACATCCGAGTACCGGATGATCGGCAGAGCCGGCCCGAACTGCTCCTCGTCGACGAGCGGGTCGCCGTCCTTGAGATCGGCGATCAGGGTAATCGGGTAGAACAGCTCCCCGAGCTCGGTGGCCGCGGCTCCGCCGGTGATCACCCGGCCGCCACGCGACTTCGCGTCTTCGACGAGTCCCGACACGATGTCGAACTGCTTCTTGTTCTGCACCGGGCCGAGCACGTTGGCCTCATCGAGGCCGTTGCCCATCGGCATCTTCTCCGCCACACCCTTGAGGGCCGCGATGACCTCCTCGTAGATCGAGTCGTGCACGTAGAGGCGCTTGAGCGCAGCACAGGTCTGACCGGTGTTGATGAACGCCCCCCAGAACAGGTTCTCGGCGATGGCTTGCGGGTCGGTACCGGGCAGGACGATGCCGGCGTCGTTGCCGCCGAGTTCGAGGGTGAGGCGGGCGAGGTTGTTCGCCGAGCTCTTGATGATCTCCCGCCCGGCAGCCGTCGAGCCCGTGAACATCACCTTGGCGACGTCGGGGTGCTCGGCGAGCCGCGAGCCGACCTCCCGGTTGCCCGAGACGGCGGTGAGTACGTGGGGCGGCAGCACCTCGTTCATGATCGACACGAGCGCCAACACGCTCAGCGGCGTGTTCGACGACGGCTTGATGACGACGGTGTTGCCCATCCGCAGGGACGGGGCCATCTGCCACATGCCGATCATCAGCGGCCAGTTCCACGGTCCGATCGCACCGACGACGCCGAGGGCCTTGTACGTCAAGACGGCGTTCGTCTGGCCGTCGTTGACGACGACCTCGGGCTCGAGAACTGTGGCAGCGGTCGCCCGAAGCCACGCGGAACAGGCTCCGACCTCGAACCGCGCATTGGGGCCGTTCAGCGGCTTACCCTGCTCGCGCGAGAGCAGCTCGGCGAGCGGCTCGGCCTGTGCGTCGATGCGGTCGGCGACTGCGTTCAGCAGCTCGATTCGCTTCGCGTGCCCGAGAGCTGCCCAGGCGGGCTGAGCGGCCTTCGCCGCAGCGATCGCCGCCTCGAGGTCCGCGACCGACTGCTCGCGGACGGACCCGACGGCCTCGCCGGTGGCGGGGTCAGTGATGGTGCGACCCTCGTTGGCTGGGGCCGCCACGCGCGCCAGCAGATCGACGTATTCCGACATGACTTCCTCCTCAATGAGTGCCGTGGGGAACACAGCCCTTCCAGCATCACGAGATCGAGCGCGGAAGCGCTTGACCGTACGCGCACGCCGCGTGTCCGTCAGCGCGCAGTCGGCAGCTCGGTCGCCATACGCGAGAATGAGGTCATGCCGAGCGACTCATCTCCGTCGCAGACCCTGGCCCGGGGGTTGCGCATCCTCGATCTGCTGGCCGACGCTGCCCGGCCGATGTCGGTCGCCGGCCTCGCCGACGGATTGGGCGTGCACCGTTCGGTGGCGTACCGGCTGGTGAGAACCCTGGAGGACTCCTCGCTCGTGGTCCGCGACGCGGCAGGACTCTACGCGATCGGTCCGCATGTGGCGACGCTGGCCCGCAGTGTCGCCACCGACCTACAGTCTGCGGCTCGGCCCGAACTCCAACGGCTCGCCGACGAACTCGGGATGACGGCGTTCCTCGTCGTACTCGACCGCTCGGAGTGCGTCACGCTGCTGACGACGGAGCCCCGCACGCCGGTCGCGTCGATCGCGCAGCGCCCGGGCAGCAGACACTCGGTGCTCGTCGGCGCTCCCGGGATCGCCATTCAGACGCTCCTGAGCAGCGACGACCGACTGTCGCACGGAATCGCCGCTCCGGAGACCGACGAGGTCGCGTCGGCGCGCGAGGCCGGCTACGCGTCGTCGCACGGCGAAGTCATCCCCGGGGTCACGGCGATCGCGGCCCCCGTTGCGAATGCCCTGCCTGCGGCGATCGCCGTGCTCTTCGTCTCGGGAGCAAACGACCGGTCGATCGGCGAGCGCGTGCGGGCCGCGGCAGACACCATCGCGCGGGCGGCGCGGTAACTCACCCGATCGGCGTCACGACATCGCGTCGATGACTTCCGCGGTGTCGGTGATCTGTTCGAACCGCACTGCCTTGCCGTCCCGCACCCGCCAGACATGGGCAACGCGCGTGCTGACCGCCTTGCCGGTCGACTTGTTCGTTCCGGTGTACGTGCCGAGTCCGACCACGGTCTCACCGTCCACCACGAGTTCATCGATCGCAACGGACCAGCCGTCCCAATCCGTGGCGAGGGCGATGAACACGTTGTCGCGTACCGAGTCGGTGCCGACATAGGTTCCGGCGATCGGGAAACCGGCGGCCTCGGTCCAGACGATGTCCGCAGCGAAATCGGCCATCATGCCGGGTAGGTCGCCGCGCTCACCTGCGGCGTAGTGCGATTCAATGATCTCGCGCGGGCTCTTCACGGTTGCGTCTCCTTAAGTGGGATGGGATGGCGTATCAGTCCGAGAGGACCAGCACGGCCTTGATGACGTCGTGCTTTTCGCGCGACGTCGTACGCCTCGCGCGCCTGCTCCAGCGTGAAGCGGTGCGTGACGAATTCTGCACAAGGATGGGAACCGTCGGTGAGCGCGGCGATCAACGGCTCGCATCCCCTCGCCGAGAGGAAGGCCGGCAGCACGTCGATCTCGCGCGTGAGCAGGTTGCGGTCGGCGCCGAAGCGCTGGGCGAGGTCGAGCCGACTCTGTCGGGTGCCGACCATGACGACCCGCGACGCACCCGCGATCTTCGCGGCGGCCGAGATCAGGATGCCGACCGGGCCCGACGACAACAACGGTGTCGCCGCCGCGCTGAGGACACGCGACCTGGCGGGAGATGGTCTGCTCGGTCGGGGTGACCATGGGTACTCCTTCAGCGGGTGGAGCCATGGAGCTGCGTCGCCCCATGGCTCCAGCATCCCGAGCACCCGGCTCGGTGCACTTGTCGCGCGCCGAACGTCCTTTGACTGAGAGAGAGCAAGGAGTCCTCGGGCGTTCAGCTCTCGTAGCTGTGCGCCCGCAGTTCGCTGGGCGACATCCCGAAGGCTGCCTTGAACACGCGTGAGAAATGCGCGGCTTCCACGAAGCCCCAGCGTGAGGCGACAGCACCTACCGAGATGTGCGCGTTGAGGGGGTCGATGAGGTCGCGACGACAGTTCTCGAGTCGGCGCTCACGGATCCAGGTCGATACCGTCGTGCCCTTCTGGCGGAACAAGCCGTGCAAGTGTCTCGTCGAGATGAAGTGAGCCGCCGCGATCTGGGTCGGACCCAGGTCCGCCGAGCTGAGGTTCGCCTCGATGTAGTGCCGAATCTGTTGCATGAGCAGCTGATGGCTGTCCCGTGGGCGAGCCTCGAGATCCAGCTCGTTCGCGAACATCGTCGTGATGAGGTCGATCGCGGTGCGAACCAGTCGAGGTCCCGTAACACCGCCGACCCTGTCGAGGTTCTGCGACACGTTCTGCAGGAACGGGATGATCATCGCGCCGAGGCCGGAGTCACTTGAAAACCTGTGCGCCGTCAGCTGACGCATCATCTCGGGCGGTAGCCCCAGTTGTTCGCGCGGGAACATGAGCACGAGCATCCGCATGTCTTCCTCAAACACCAGGGAGTACGGGCGGGCAGTGTCATAGATCGCAAGGTCGCCTGGTTGGAGAACGGCTTCACGGCCATCCTGGATGAGCAGTCCGGTACCCGAAACCTGGAGGCTGGCCTTGTAGAAGCGTGGGTCACTGCGAGTGATCAACGATTCGGTGCGCTGGACGACGTGTGCGGAAGCAGTGACCTCGTGGACGTGAGCGTCATCGAAGTCGACGCTTCGCAGGCGTCCCCAGAACGGATCGGAGTTGATTCGGGAGACGTCGAGTGGGACGAACGACTCGACGACTGCCTGGCGGTAGTCCCGGAAACTGTGCGACACCGAGGTGTGTACGCGGCCCGTGGCTACGGGCGGGAGGCCAAGGTCCACTCATTACCGCCTTGTAGTAGTGAGATCCCCGAGTTCGGAGGGTAGCCGACCGGGAAGGCCAGCATAACCCTTGCCTTCCCGTCAAAATCATATATGATTTCAGATATAGTATATACGACAAGGATGTCCATGTCTGGCAAGCCCCCTCTCGCGACGGCCATCACCCGGCCGGGCAAGGTCATCGCCCTGCACCTCAACTACCCCTCGCGCATCGCGCAGCGTGGTCGAGCGCCGGAGCAGCCTTCATACTTCCTCAAGCCCTCGAGTTCGATCGCCGAGTCCGGGGCTCCACTGGAGCGACCGGCCGGCACCGAGCTTCTCGCCTTCGAGGGCGAGGTCGCGCTGATCATCGGCCGCACCGTCCGCCGGGTGACACCCGACGAGGGATGGGCCGCCGTTGCCGCCGTGACGGCCTCTAACGACTTCGGGGTGTATGACCTGCGCTGGGCCGACAAGGGCTCCAATCTTCGGTCCAAGGGTGGAGACGGCTTCACCCCGCTCGGCCCCGGGCTGATTCCGGCCGAAGGAATCGACCCCGCGGCGCTTCGGTTGCGTACCTGGGTTAACGGCGAGCTGGTTCAGGACGACACGACGGCAGCACTGGTCTTTCCGTTCGGCCGCCTCGTCGCGGATCTCTCGCAACTGATCACCCTCGAGCCGGGGGATGTCATCCTCACCGGCACCCCGGCCGGTGCCAGCGTTGTCGTTCCCGGCGACATCGTCGAGGTCGAGGTCGACGCGCCCAACTCCCCCGGCACCCCGACCACGGGACGACTGGTCACCCCGATTGTTGAAGGTACGTACGCCCTCGGCGACTTCGGCGCAGGCCCCAAGGTCGACGACCTGCAGCGCACCGAAGCCTGGGGGAGCCGCGAGGCGGCAGGGCTCCCGGCGGAGTTCGAACTCGACGAGGAGTTGCGGGCCAGCCTGGGCAGTGTGAGCACCGCAACCCTCAGCGCTCAGCTGCGCAAGCGCGGCTACGACGACGTCTCGATCGACGGCGTGCACTCGAACCAGGCGGGGGCTCGACTCGTCGGACGCGCGCGCACCCTGCGATTCGTCCCGTTTCGCCCCGATCTGTTCGCCGAACACGGCGGCGGTTTCAACGCCCAGAAGCGAGCCTTCGACTCCCTCGGTCCGGGCGACGTTCTCGTGATCGACGCGCGTCGCGAGGTCGGCACCGGCACCGTGGGCGACATCCTCGCGTTGCGTGCCCAGACGCTGGGGGCAGCCGGCATTGTGACCGATGGTGGCATCCGTGACTTCGCGACCGTCGCAGCGCTCGACATCCCGAGCTTCTCGGCCGGGCCGCACCCGGCAGTTCTCGGCCGACGACACGTTCCGTGGGAGACCGACGTCACCGTCGCGTGTGGCGGCGCGACCGTGCAGCCGGGCGACGTCATCGTCGGCGACGACGACGGCGTGCTGGTCATCCCTCCGCATCTCGTTCGAGAAGTCGTCGTCGATTCGATCGAGCAGGAGCGCGAAGAGCGGTTCATCGCCCAACAGGTTGACGGCGGGGCTTCGGTGAAGGGTCTGTACCCGATGAACGCCGAGTGGCGGGCCCGATACGAGGGGGGGACCGAATGACCGACACCGTTGCAGCGGCCGTCGCGCCGAGCAAGTCGCAGCTCGCGTACGCCTGGATCAAATCGAACATCGCCAACGGCACCTACGTGTCGGGATACCGTCTCGTTCTCGGGTCGATCGCGCGGGAGCTCAACATCAGCGTCGTGCCGGTGCGTGAGGCGATCCGACTGCTCGAGTCGGAAGGACTCGTGACGTTCGAGCGGAATGTCGGTGCTCAGGTCGCGCTGATCGACGAAGACGAGTACGTCAACACCATGCAGACTCTGAGCATCGTCGAAGGCGCGGCCACGGCGCTGTCGGCCAGGCAGATCGGGCCCGACGAGATCGCTCGGGCACGGGATATCAACGATCGGATGAAGTCGACCCTGACCGACTTCCACCCCCACCAGTTCACCGACCTGAACCTCGAGTTCCACTCGGTGCTCTTCGAGGGTTGTCCGAATCCGCACCTCTTGGATCTCGTACACCGGGGATGGGCGCGACTGCGCGTGTTGCGCGACAGCTCGTTCAGTTTCGTACCCGGTCGCGCGGCTGAGTCCGTGCGCGAACACGACGAAATCCTTGACCTCATCGCAGCGGGAGCACCCGCTCTCGACATCGAACTCGCCGCGCGAGTGCACCGTATCCGCACCCTCGACGCAGTGGTGGCCTATCAGGCCGCCCATCGTCACTGAAAGGAATCTCATGCGTTACCGAAACGACCCCACCCAACTCCGCGGCTCGATCGTGCCGCTCATGACGCCGTTCACCGAGGACGGCGCCGTCGATCACCTCAGTCTCGCCAACCTCATCGAGTGGCAGATCGCCAGCGGCACCCACGGTGTCTCGATCGGCGGCTCGACCGGTGAACCGGGCGCGCAGAGCGTCGAGGAGCGCATCGCCGCGATCAAGACGGTCACCGAGACGGTGGCCGAACGCGTGCCGGTCGTCGTCGGCACCGGCACGGCCCAGCTGCACGAGACGATCGAGTTGACAGCGGCGGCCGTCGAGCTCGGCATCGATGCCTCGCTCATCATCACGCCCTACTACTCGCGGCCGACCCAGGAAGCGCTTTACGTCTGGTATCGCACCGTCGCTGCAGAGTTCCCCGACCTGCCGATCATCGCCTACAACGTGCCGTCGCGCACGGCGGTCGACATCGATCCCGAGACCGTGGCGCGGCTCTACCGCGACGTGCCCAACTTCGTCGGAATCAAAGAGACCACGAAGGATTTCGAGCACTTCTCGCGCGTGATCCAACTGTGCGGCCGCGACCTCATCGTCTGGTCGGGGATCGAGCTACTGTGTCTGCCGCTGCTCGCGCTCGGTGGGGCTGGATTCCTGAGCGCCACGGCCAACATCGCGCCCGCGGCGCATGCTCGCATGTACGAGCTGTGGGAGGCGGGAGACCTCGAAGGCGCCCGAGAGATCCACTACGGGCTTCACCCCCTGGTCGACCTGCTGTTCGTCGAGACCAACCCCGCGCCCGGAAAGTGGGTGCTCGAACAGCAGGGGCTGATCCGCTCTGGTTTCGTGCGGCCTCCGCTCATCACGCCGACCGAGGCAGGCCTCACGAAGATTCGCGCACTGATGGCCGAAGGCGAGCAGTACTTGACCCCCGTTGGCGACTTCCAGATCGGAGCACGAGCATGACCACGCACCACGTCCCTGCGGGGCTGCCGACGAGCATCCAGCACTACATCGACGGCCGTTTCGTCGACAGCGTGGACGGCGGCACCTTCGATGTCCTCGATCCGGTGTCGAACGAGAACTACGTGAAGGCCGCCGCCGGGCAGAAGGCCGACGTCGACCTTGCCGTTGCCGCGGCCACTCGCGCGTTCAAGGAGGGGCCGTGGCCGAGGATGAAGCCGCGCGATCGTGCGCGCATCCTGAATAAGGTGGCCGACGCTGTCGAAGCCCAAGATGCCCACCTCGCCGAGTTCGAAACCTTCGACACGGGCCTACCGATCACCCAGGCTCTGGGTCAGGCACAGCGCGCGGCCGAGAACTTCAGGTTCTTCGCCGACCTCGTCGTGGCGCAGGCCGACGACACCTACAAGGTGCCCGGTGCTCAGGTGAACTACGTCAACCGCAAGCCGATCGGCGTGGCCGGGCTGATCACCCCGTGGAACACGCCCTTCATGCTCGAGAGCTGGAAACTGGCTCCCGCACTGGCATCCGGCTGCACTGTCGTGCTCAAGCCGGCCGAGTTCACCCCGCTATCGGCGAGCCTCTGGGCGTCGATCTTCGAGGAAGCCGGTCTGCCACAGGGTGCTTTCAACCTGGTCAACGGCCTGGGTGAGGAGGCTGGCGACGCCCTGGTGAAGCACCCGGATGTTCCGCTCATCTCCTTCACCGGCGAAAGCCGAACCGGGCAGATCATCTTCGGGAATGCGGCACCCATGCTGAAGGGGCTGTCGATGGAGCTCGGGGGCAAGAGCCCGGCCGTCGTCTTCGCGGACGCCGATCTCGACGCGGCCATCGATTCGACTCTGTTCGGGGTGTTCTCGCTGAATGGCGAGCGCTGCACGGCCGGCAGCCGCATCCTCGTCGAGCGCAGCATCTACGACGAGTTCGTCGAGCGCTACGCGGCGCGGGCGGCGAACATCGTGGTCGGCGACCCGCACGACCCGGCGACCGAAGTGGGGGCGCTCGTGCACCCCGAGCACTTCGAGAAGGTCATGAGCTACGTCGAGATCGGCAAGTCCGAGGGCCGACTCGTCGCGGGTGGCGGGAGGCCGGAAGGTCTGCCGACCGGCAACTACGTCTCGCCGACCGTCTTCGTCGACGTCGCCCCGGACGCGCGCATCTTCCAGGAGGAGATCTTCGGACCGGTCGTCGCGATCACCCCGTTCGACACCGACGAGGAGGCACTGGAGCTCGCCAACGGCGTGCGCTACGGCCTCGCGGCCTACATCTGGACGAACGACCTGAAGCGCGCCCACTCGTTCTCGCAGAACGTCGAAGCCGGAATGGTGTGGCTCAACTCCCACAACGTGCGTGACCTGCGCACCCCGTTCGGCGGGGTGAAGGCCTCCGGGCTCGGTCACGAGGGCGGGTACCTCTCGATCGACTTCTACACCGATTCACAAGCCGTGCACATCACGCTCGGCGCCGTTCACACCCCGCGCTTCGGCGCGGCCTGATCCAAGGATTCGATGATGACTTCCCAACCCGCCCTCACCGCCCCCGGCGTGACCCCTCCCGACATCGTGCGTTGCGCGTATGCCGAACTGGTCGTGACCGACCTCGCCGCTTCGCGCGAGTTCTACGTCGATGTGCTCGGACTCACCGTGACCTACGAAGACGCCGAGACCATTTACCTTCGGTCCCTCGAAGAGTTCATCCACCACAACCTCGTCCTTCGCAAAGGGCCGATCGCTGCCGCGGCCGTGCTCGCGTTCCGGGTGCGGACTCCCGAAGACGTTGACCACGCCGAGACCTACTATCGGGCGCTGGGCTGCCGCACCGAGCGACGCCCCGGCGGCTTCGTGCGCGGAATCGGCGACGCCGTGCGAGTAACTGACCCGCTCGGTTTCCCTTACGAGTTCTTCTATGAGGTCGAGCACGTCGAGCGTCTGGCCTGGCGGTACGACCTCTACACCCCGGGCGCCCTCGTGAGGCTCGACCACTTCAACCAGGTCACCCCGGATGTTCCGCGCGGCATCGAGTACCTCGAGGGTGTCGGATTCCGTGTGACCGAGGACATTGAGGACGACGAGGGCATCGTGTATGCCGCCTGGATGCGGCGCAAGTCGACGGTGCACGACACCGCCCTCACCGGTGGGGCGGGTCCCCGGATGCACCACATCGCGTTCGCAACGCATGAGAAGCACAACATCCTGGCGATCTGCGACAAGCTCGGTGCTCTGCGACGCAGCGACGCCATCGAGCGTGGGCCGGGTCGCCACGGTGTCTCCAATGCCTTCTACCTCTACATCCTCGACCCGGACGGGCACCGGATCGAGATCTATACGCAGGACTACTACACCGGCGATCCCGACAATCCGGTCGTGCGCTGGGACGTGCACGACAACCAGCGTCGCGACTGGTGGGGTAACCCGGTGGTCCCCAGCTGGTACACCGAGGCGAGCCTGGTGCTCGACCTCGACGGCAACCCCGTCGCGGTCGAGGAGCGCCAGGAACCGAGCGAAATGGCCGTCACCATTGGCGCCGACGGGTTCTCGTACACCCGCGAGGGCGACACCGAGCAGGGCTTCAAGCTCGGCAACCAGCTATGAGTGACCTTCGATCGAGTCTCTTCATCGATGGTGAGTGGCGGGCCGGTTCCTCGGGGGCGACATTCCCCGTCGTCGATCCGTCGGACGGGTCCACGGTCGCCGACTTCGCGATCGCTTCTGAAGACGACTGTGTAGCCGCCGTCGATGCCGCCGCCCGCGCGTTCGAGGATTGGTCGACGACCGCACCGCGCGTGCGCAGCGAGATCCTGCGCACGGCCTTCGACACTCTGACCGCGGAGAAGGAGCACTTCGCCGAGATCATGGTGCGCGAGAACGGCAAGGCGTGGAGCGACGCCCTCGCCGAAGCGACCTATGCGACCGAGTTCTTTCGCTGGTTCGCCGAAGAAGCTGTGCGCGTGCCCGGCGACTACCGCACGTCTCCCGCTGGCGACAAGCGCATCATCGTCACTCACCAGCCGATCGGGGTCGCGTTGCTCATCACCCCGTGGAACTTCCCGGCCGCGATGGCGACCCGCAAGCTGGCTCCGGCGCTCGCCGCGGGCTGTACCACCGTCCTCAAGCCCGCCACGGAGACACCTCTGACCGCGGCCTACGTGGTCGACGTTCTCCAACGCGCCGGAGTGCCCCGAGGAGTCGTCAACCTGGTGACCCCCGTGCCGACAGCTGTCGCCGTCGAGCGCATGATGCAGCATCCCGCGATCCGCAAGATCTCGTTCACCGGCTCGACCGAGGTGGGGCGAGTGCTGCTGAAGCAGGCGGCGGAGTCGGTGATCAACTCCAGCATGGAGCTGGGTGGCAACGCGCCGCTCATCGTGTTACCCGGAGCAGATCTCGAGGTTGCGGTCGACGGTGCCCTGTTGGCGAAGATGCGCAACGGAGGGTCGGCGTGCACCTCGGCCAACCGCCTGTACGTGCATACGTCACTGCACGACGAATTCGTGACCAGGCTCGGGGCAAAACTCTCGGCCATGACGACGGGTCCCGGGCTTGAGCGATCCCACAACCTCGGTGCGCTCGTCTCGATCAAGGAACGCGACAAGGTCGCCGCACTGGTGGAGACCGCCGTCACCGAAGGCGCCACCGTCGTGCTCGGCGGCGCGTCAGTCCCTGGTGAGGGGGCCTTCTACCCGCCCACGCTGCTCACCGGCGTCGCGCACGGGTCGACCATCAACCAGACGGAGATCTTCGGGCCGGTCACCGCGGTGGTGCGCTTCGACGACGCCGACGACGTGGTCGCGATGGCGAACGACTCGATTTTCGGTCTCATCGCGTACGTGTTCGGACCGGAAGGCGAAGCGCTGAATGTCGCCAACCGAATCGACGCGGGCATGGTGGGCGTCAATCGCGGCGTCATCAGCGACCCCGCGGCTCCGTTCGGCGGAATGAAACAATCGGGCCTGGGCCGCGAAGGATCCAGCGAGGGCATCCTCGAGTTCCTGGAGACGAAGTACCTCGCTACCAACGGCCTGCGCTGAATCCACGGCTCTGACATCCGGCCCGGGAGGCAAAATGTGGTGTTTTCGGCGTGCCGTTCCCGGTTAAGGATCTGACCGCCGCTGCGGGCCGACCCCGCTGGTGATTGCGGCTCTCCGCGGGGCTGGCGCCACGTTTCTCGGTCGCTCGCACGTTGGTTGGCCGCGGAGCCGCTGTCGGCGAAGAGAGCGCGAGCGAGTCCGCGTTCAAAGCGATGAAGGAGCGCTTGCATTCGCACGCGCCGGGATGTGGGGGAGGCTCCGTGCGCTGCCAGTCAAGCGTCGCGCGCACGGGGACAACGGAGTAAACCGTGAGGACCGCGAGAATCGGTTCCACCTTAAATGAAGGAGAGCCCGTGTCTGTTCCACAGCAAGAAAGTCTCAAGCCGAATCAGCTCGGCGTTCCCGCCATCGTCTTCCTGGTGTTGGCAGCCGTCGCACCGCTCACCGTGGGAATCGTCGTCCTCCCCCTCGCGATCGCCTTCGGCAATGGCGGCGGCATTCCGGTGCTCGTCGTCGCCGTCGCAGTCTCCCTTCTGCTGTTCGCGGTCGGATACGCGCAGATCACCAAAGACCTTGTGAATGCAGGCGGCTTCTATGCCATCGCCGTGAAGGGGCTCGGGCGTCCGGCCGGTCTCGTGACCGGGATCATCGCGACGCTCGGCTATAACTTCTTCGTCGCCGGAGCGCTCGGAACGATTGGCTTCTTCACCGGAGCCGTCGTGCTGCCCTCCCTCTTCGGCATCGAGGTGCACTGGTACCTCGCGGGCCTCGTGCTATGCATCGCGGCGTTCCTGCTGGCTCGCGCGGGCATCCATTTGAGCTCGATCGTGCTCGGAATCGCTCTCGTGCTCGAGATCATCGTCCTGCTCGCATTCGCCGTGTCCGTTCTGGTGCAGACGGGATTCAGCCTCGAGGCGTTCACGCTCGCACTCAGCCCCGAGGTCCTCGTCGGCGGGTCCATCTGGATCGGTCTGCTTCTCGTCGCGACGGCGTTCATCGGTTTCGAGGCCACCGCACTCTACGGCGAAGAGGCGCGCACGCCGCGCACGACGATCCCGCGTGCCACCTACGCCGCGATCATCGTCATTGGCGTCTTGCACGCGATTGTCGGCTGGGCGATCGTCAGTGCCATCGGCGTACCCGGAGCGCAGGGGGCGGCTCTCGATGCCCTCGCGACCGGTGACCTCACGCTCGTGCTCATCGACACCTACCTGGGTCCGGTGATCGGCGCGATCACGCTCGTGCTGCTCGTCGTGAGCTTGTTCGCCGCGCAGCTCGCGTTCCACAACTCGGCCGCTCGCTATCTGTTCGCGCTCGGCCGTGCCAAGGTGTTGCCGCATGGACTCGCGCACACCAACAAGAACGGCGCGCCGCAGCGTGCTCTGCTGGTCAACCTGATCTTCGCGCTCATCGTGGGCGGCATCTTCGCCATCGCCGTCGAGACCGACCCCGATGGCAACGCGCTCCCGCCGATCTTCACGCTCGTTCCCGTGGGTATCGGCTTCGGTACGCTCGCGGTCATGATCGTGCAGGCTATCGCCGCGCTCGCCATCGTCGTCTACTTCCGCCGCAAGGGTGACACCCGCTGGTGGAGCACGTTCATCGCTCCGGGCGTAGGCTTTCTGTCGCTCGCGCTGTTCAGCGTGATGGCGCTCCTCAACTTCCCGCTCGTCGCGGGATCCGAGGCGCTGTACGTCAAGGTCCTGCCGCTGCTGCTGGTCGCGGCGCTCGTCGGTGGACTTATCTACGCGGTCTACCTGAAGAGCCGCAAGCCGGCGATCTACGCCGGCCTGAGCGCCGATCTGGAGAAGTTCGACGAGAAGGTTCCGACCTCCTGACGCGAGACGCATAGCAGAAGGGCGGATGGCCAGCGGGCATCCGCCCTTCTGCGCGTCCGCAGACGGTGAGTCAGTGCGAGCAGGTGCAGGCCGCGCCCTGGCCGCATCCGCCGTCTGAGGCCGCATGTGCCTGCGTCGACTCGGGAACGTCCATCGCTGGGTTCACGTCGAGGAACCCGTAGGGCTTCAGCCAGAACCCCGCGTAGTCGACCGGCATGATGGGCCAGTCCTCGGGGCGCGGGATGTGGGTGAGCCCAAAGGTGTGCCACAGCACGAGGTCTTCGCCGTCGATCGAGCGATCGCTGGCCGTGTAGGCGGGCAGGCCCGCACCGCCCTGGTGGGCGTTCGGGTAGCGACCGCCGGGCCAGCGCTCGTCGTGGGCGTAGGCGGTGCCCCAGAGGTGCTTGGTCGCGAAGGCGGCCCGCGCGGCCACCGTCGACGCGGGGTCGGCCATCAGCAGCGCTGTCGGCTGGGCGATGAGGTGGTACGCGGTCGGCTTGCCGAGGTAGTTCTTCTTCGACGCCGACTGCACCTCCCAGACCCGCGCGACCGAGGTGTCGGCGACGCGTTGGGCCTCGGATTCGGTGCGCAGCGGTGTCTCGCTCCAGGTGAACGCGTTGCCGAACGGATTGTCGTCGCCCATCGGGATGCGCACGGCGTCGATCTCGACCAGCCGGTTGTCTTCGCCGTCGATTGCGACGTCGAGGCGCGCGCTGAACAGGTGCTGGTGCACGGGGGCGAAGACCCCGGGTGCGATCTCCGGGGCGTGCCGACTCGTCGACCCGGGGTGTCCGGCGCCGACGAACACGATGCCGGTCGCCTTCGCCTCAACCTGGATCGAGCCGTCAAGATAGAAGTACCAGAAGAAGCCGTAGTCGTAGTTGCCGATCGTCGAGAAGTACGACACCACGAGCCGCCGGGAGCGCCGCACCTGTGCGCCGACCGGCCCCGGCTCGGTGTGCTTCCAGAGGATGCCGTAGTCCTCTTCGTGCATGCATACGACGTTGGGGATCTTGACCGCGTGCCCGTGGTCATCGGCGACGTAACCGTCGAAGTAGTGGATGACGCCGAGGCAATCGCAGCCGAGCTCGAGGTGGTTCGCGTTCTTGCCGAGCAGGTATTCCCCGGCGTCGAAGTAGCTGATCCAGAAGCGTGTCGGCGAGGTGTCGCCGTACGGCACGACCATCTCGGGCACACTGGCGCGGGTCAACACGGGACGGCCGTCGAACGCGACGTCGTGCAGCACGAGGCCTTCGCGAGAGTTGAAGTCGACGCGCAGCGACCAGTTCTCCCACTCGACGAGCGACCCGTTGACGGCGAAACTCGGCCCCTCCGGCTGGGTGATCTCGATGGGCTTGAGGGTCGTGCGAGCTGGGCCGACGGCATCCGGGGTGTACTTGCCTGTGCCTGCCGGAACCGGTACGTCGCCGTCGTCTTCGATGCCGATGACCGCGTTCGCGACGAGGTCGACATGCACGATGAGCCCCTCGACGGGGTGCGCCCACGCGATGTCGTCGTCGCTGTCGCGCAAAAAGGTGAGCGAGCGGATCACCCGACGTCCGACTTCGTTCGCCCTGCCGACGAAACCGGGAGCGAGTGGCGAGCAGAACGCGAGCTCCATGCGGTCGGTGAGACCGCGCCGCGTCATTGCGGCTTGCCATTCGGCGGAAGACTTCACGATCTCGGCCGCCCGCTCGTACTCCTCGAACAGGTACTGCGGCTGTCCATACGGTGCGGTCGTCGTGTCGTGAGAGGTCGTCTGCACGACATCGCCGCGGGTAACCGAGACGATCACTTCGGTCACGGCCCCGGTGGCCGCATCGAGCAGGGTCACGTCGATGCGGCGATCGATCTCGTCGCCGGGAGACCAGGCCGCGAGTTCATCCTTCTCGTACTCGTGCGGCAAGAGCATGGGGACACGGATCGTCGCGCCCAAGAGCCCGGAGTCGAGCAGAATCTCGCGCGCGCGGTCGATCTCATCGCCCGTCAGCGGGTCGTGCGGATGCCGCGACGCGAAGACCGACGACTTGATCGGTACGATGTCCGGGTTGCCGCCCGCGTGGTCGGACGCGGGATGTTCATGATGCGACATGCGATCACCTCGCCTCGAAAGTAGCAGCGACGGGCTCGCTGTTCGCAGCGTCGGCTTGACTCCACGCGCACGGTGTGTGACTGAACGTGCTCTGTCTGCCCACGGGCCGCGATCTGTGACAGGGCAGAGTTGTTCGTCGGTCACGCATAGTCAACGGCCATACCCCCTGAGGCAACGACCGTGAGGCTGCCCCCTCGGCTGAGGTGCGTCCTTCAGGACCATGAAATGGCCGTCGACGACGGCGCTGGTCACCCTACATCTGGGTGTCGAACAGGTAGGGCACGGTCGTCGGGCCGTCGTGCTCGCCGGTGTTTTCAGGTGCGCCGGCGCGGCGGTAGACGAGATGTCCGGCGTCCCAGGGGAGCACGAGCTCTTCGTCCGCCTGCGTGACGTCGTCGATCGTGAGCGGGATGATCTGGCCGTCGAGCGGCCCACCGCCCAGTCGTCCGAGGATGTTGCCTGCCATGTCGACCTCCTGCGTTGAGCGTACGCCCGCTCCGACCGAGCTCGAGCTTCGGTCGCCCTCGCGGGGCATGTAAAGAAAGCTTGACACAGTGTCTGGCTTAGTTGACACTCGGCATATGCCCACCCCACCGTCGAACCCCGCCGCCCGCATCCCGCCGCGTTGGGTGGTGCGTGCCGCCTGGGCGATCCATCGGGCGATCTACCGAGTCACCGGCGGACGCCGGGGACTCAGCCGCCCACGGCCCGGGCACTACGGGATGCTGCGGCTGCGTACGATCGGGAGCCGGAGCGGTGCCGAGCGTGCCGCCATCGTCTCCTACTATCTCGACGGCGATGCGCTCGTCACGATCGCGATGAACGGCTGGGCGGAGCCGCACCCGGCATGGCTGCACAACCTGCGTGCGAACCCGCGCGCGGTCGTCGACCTCGTTGACGGCGAACACACCGTGATCGCTCGAGAGGCGCACGGTGCCGAGCGACAGCGACTCTGGGACGGCTACCGCCAGTACGAGCCCGGGCCGGGTCTCGACGACTATGCGACCCTGCGAACGACGCAGACGCCGGTTGTCGTGCTCGAGCGGGAGCGGCCGACCAGCTGAGGCTTAGCGGCCGCGACCGCCGCCTGCGGCTGCCGGGCGACCGTTCGACGGGCGCCGACGGCGACCGCCACCACCCGGCTGCTGACCGCCGGAGCGCTGCTGCTGGCCCTCGCCGGCGCGCGGCTGCTGAGTGGCGCCACCGCCCTCGGACGACCAGGCGAGGCCTCCACGCTGCTGGCGCGGGTTCGTCTGCCCGCCCTGGCGCGAGCCCGAACGCTGACCATCACGCTGGCGCTGACCGCCCGCGATCTGCTGACCGGTGCGGCCACCCGACGACTGGCGCGGCTTGGCCGCACGCTGCGGCTGGGCCGGCGCCTTGGGGGCGGGCTTGACATGCGCAGCTACCTCGCCGACCAGGTCGCGCACGGCGGGCGACGTGGCCGTCACGGGCTGCACGGCCGCCTGGATGCCGGCCTTGCGCATCATGACCGCGAGGTCTTTCTGCTGTTCGGGCAGAACGAGGGTCACGACGACGCCCTCCTTGCCTGCCCGCGCGGTGCGGCCGGAACGGTGCAGGTACGCCTTGTGCTCGGCCGGCGGGTCGATGTGCACGACCAGTTCGACGTCATCGACGTGAACGCCGCGCGCCGCGATGTCCGTCGCGACAAGTACCCGGGTGGTGCCTTCGGCGAACTCGGCGAGGTTGCGGTCGCGCTGGCCCTGGCTGAGGTTGCCGTGGAGGTCGGCTGCGGGGATGCCGGCGGCTGTGAGGTCGCGGGCCCAGCGCTTGGCGACGTGCTTGGTGCGGGTGAACATGATGCGACGGCCGGTGCCGGAGGCGAGCGCGATGACGAGGTCCTTCTTCGCGGCGGCATCGGATGCGGCGAGTACGTGGTGCTCCATCGCGCCCTGTGGATGCCGGGGGCGTCGACGCCGTGACTCACCGGCCGCGAGAGGAACCGGTTGGCGAGCTTGTCAACGCCGTTGTCGAGCGTGGCGCTGAAC
>NZ_JANMSQ010000117.1:0-8245 GCF_031389465.1 Pseudolysinimonas sp. | reverse complement strand
GTCTTAGTCTGCTCGTCGGCGGACGGCAACAGGTCGGGACGGATGCGGCGGGTGCGTTCCAGCTGCTGCTCGTGCCGCCAGGCGGCGATGGCACCGTGGTTGCCGCCGAGCAGCACCGGCGGAGTTTCGAGTCCGCGCCAGACGGCGGGCTTCGTGTAGCTCGGGTATTCGAGCAGCCCGTCCTCGTGACTCTCCTCGACGAGGCTCTCGGGATTGCCGACCACCCCCGGCACGAGTCGCCCCGCCGCCTCGATCATCGCCATCGCCGCGACCTCGCCGCCGTTCAGCACATAGTCGCCGAGACTCAGCTCGAGCACATCCGCACGGCCTCGGGTGTTGTCGATGACGCGCTGGTCGATGCCTTCGTAGCGGCCGCAGCAGAAGACGAGGTGCTCACGGCTGCTGAGGTCGCGGGCGGCCGCCTGTGTGAAGAGCGTGCCTGCGGGGGTGGGGAAGACCACCGTGCTCGCCTCGCCGAGGACGGCATCCAGCGCCTCGCCCCACGGTTCGGGTTTCATCACCATTCCGGCGCCGCCGCCGGCCGGAGTGTCGTCGACGGTGCGGTGGCGGTCGTGCGTGAAATCCCGCAGATCGTGCACCTGGATGTCGAGCACACCCCCGCTGCGCGCGCGGCCGAGGAGCGAAACGTCGAGCACGGCGAAGAACTCGGGGAAGATCGTCACGACGTCGATACGCACGGCTTCAGGCTATCCGGGCGCTGGTGCGTCCCTAACTCTCGGAATCGTGACCACTTATCCACGTCTCATCGATGAAGGGTCTCCCGACCGAGAGTTGGGTCGCATTGTCGAGCAATGCAGACAGGACTGTTCTCAACACGACATCTTCGGGCCAGCGGGTTAGGTCGGGCGGATGTTCGCCGCGCCCTCGCGGGTGGTGCACTGACCCGCGTCCGCCGCGGGTGGTACTGCACCCCTTCGGCGGCGTCGGATGTCGTCACTGCCGCGCGGGTTGGCGGTCGACTGACCTGCCTGGCTGCTCTGCGGAGCCACGGCGCCTGGACTCTCGACGACACCGGGGCACACGTCCGGGTAGCCGACGGTGTCGCGGTCATCCATCAACCGGGCGTACGGATTCATTGGACGGCCCAACGGGTTGGCCCGGGGGTCGACTCGGTCGACGAAGCGCTGGGGATGGCTGTTGCGTGCGTCGACTTCCGTGCCCTGGTGATCGTGGCCGACTCACTCGTGAACCGCGGGATTCTCACGCCCCTCCGGCTGCAAGCCGTACTCGGTGTCACTCCGAGAGGGCGCCGCGTGCTCGCAGTTCACGACCCCACCGCAGAATCTGGCATCGAGACACTCGTTCGACTGGCGTTGAGACGCCACCGGGTTCGGATGCGGAGTCAGGTGGTCATCCCGGGAGTGGGCCGCGTCGATTTCCTCATTGGCGACCGGCTCGTGATCGAAGCCGACGGGTACGACTGGCACGGCGGGCGCGTGGAGTTCGAGCGAGATCGCGAGCGGGATCGTGAACTCGTGCGGCGCGGCTACATCGTGATCCGAGCGAGCTACCACCAGGTCACGACCGATCTCGACGCGGTCGTGAGCGCAGCACTCGAGGTGATCCGTCGCCGTGAGCACCGGTGGCGCGCGATCCACAGGACGCAACTCTCGGAATCCGGATACCTCATCAACCTCTCGTCGATGAAGGAGCGGATATCCGAGAGTTAGGAACCGGCGGGAGGGTCGACAGGGGGCTCTTCGTCGGAAAGTTCCTCGAAGAGGCCGGGGGGCGGCGTGAGGGTGACGGTGCCCGCGTCGATGTCGACGGTCGGCACGATCGCCGACACGAACGGCACGAGAACTTCGCCGCTGCCGGTGTCGATGGCGAGCAGATCCTGAGCCGGGAAGTGGTCGACGCGCACGACGCGGCCGACATCCTTGCCGTCGCGCAGGGCACGCAGTCCGACGAGCTGGTGGTCGTACCAGGCGTCGGATTCGGCGGGCACCTCGGTGAGGTCGTGATCGACCCAGAGGATGGCCCGCACGAGGGTCTCGGCCGCTTCGCGGTCGTCGATACCGGTGAAGAACCCGACCGCGTGGCTGTTGTACCAGCGAAGCTCAGTCAGCTCGATCGTCTTGCCATGCCACGGGGATGACGTGGGCACCTGCAGCGTGAACGTCGCGCCGGGCACGAAGCGGCGTTCCGGCTCGTCGGTGAAGAGTTCGAGCTTGAGGGCGCCTTTGAGCCCGTGCGCCTTCGTGAGGCGCCCGACTCGCAGCTGCGTCGTACCCGGGGGCTGAGCCTTTTCGGCGTTCACGCCTCGTCGGTGTCGACGACGTCGATCCGAACGCGCTGCCCGTCGGCGAGTGCCGTCACGAGCGTGCGCAGGGCCTTGGCGGTGCGCCCCGACCGGCCGATGACCCGGCCCAGGTCGTCGGGGTGCACCCGCACCTCGAGCAGCTCGCCGCGCGTCGAAGTCGACGACTCGACCCGGACGTCGTCGGGAAAGTCGACGATCCCCTTGACGAGGTGCTCGAGGGCGGAAGCCAGCATGACTACTTCTCGTCGGCCTCGGCGGCGGCCTCAGCGGGCGCCTCCTCAGCGGCCGGAGCCTCGGCAACGGGCGCCTCAACCACCGGCGCCTCAACCACGGGGGCCTCTTCGACGACCTCGGCGGCCGGAGCCTCCTCGACAGGAGCCTCCACCTTCGGGGCCTTCTCAACCTTCGGCTTCAGAACAGGCTTCTTCTTGTCGTCGATCGAGAAGACCGGCTTAGGCTCCTTGACGCGAATGGTGCTCTTGGCGTTCTTGTCGCCCTTGAACTTGCCCCAGTCGCCCGAGAGCTTGAGGAGCGCGGCGACCTGCTCGGTCGGCTGCGCGCCGACGCCGAGCCAGTACTGGGCGCGGTCGGAGTCGATCTCGATGAACGAGGGCTCCTCGGTGGGGTGGTACTTGCCGATCTCTTCGATGACGCGACCGTCGCGCTTGGTCTTCGAGTCGGCGACGACGATGCGGTAGTACGGGGCACGGATTTTGCCGAGCCGCTTCAGGCGGATCTTGACAGACAAGAGTTCTCCAGAGTGTGTGCGTGACGGACGAACTGCTCCCGTGCGCGTGGGGCACACTCGGCAGGAAAGTTCTCGGTGGAGATCGTCGGCATCGGATAGAGGGTCGGACGCCGGGACCCAAACGACCATTCTGGCAGATTCTCGGCCGCCGAGCGACCACCGGGCGAAATCACCCGTGAGAGGTCAGGGCCGTCGGACGACGTACACGACGCCACCCACGATGACGATCGCCAGGGTGCCGATCGCGACCCATAGCAGCCACCACAGATCCGATCCGGATGCCGGGGGCACCTCGATCGGTGGCGTGGCGGTGGGAGTGGGGCTGGCCGACGGTCGCGGGGTGGCCGACGGCGTCGGGGTGGCAGTCGGCGTAGGCGTGGGAGTGGGCGCCACGACCGAGCTCGAGCCCCCGGCCTTGCTGCGCGGTTTGGCTGGTGTCGATCCCGATCCGCCGGTTCCCCCCGACGCCCCAGCGTCGAGCGACGCGCAAGCGCCGCTCGGGGTCGACGGGTCGACGGCCACGAAGGCAAAGACGACATCGGTCACGATCCCGATATCGCCGTAGCACGCGGGCAACGGATCAAAGGACGTCGGCGCGCCCGACAGGTCGGGGGACGTGCCGCCCTCGTCGATGCGCAGAATCTTGCCGGTCGAATCGGCGATCTGGATGCGGAACTCCGCGGACTCGGCGAGGTAGAAGACGAAGTTGAACGGGTAGCCGAGGCTGCTGCCGTCGTCGCTCACGACGACGTCATCCAGAACCCAGGCGGAACCGACATGGCGGAACAGCCGCACCTCGAGGTCGGGGACCAGTTCGGAGGCAGCGTCGAAGACAACGCCTGGGATCACCAGCTCGGTGTCGGCGGCGACCAGTTCGAAGTCGATGTCGCTGGCGGGCGGCGTAACGGGGTCGAATTCGCACCCGCAGCCATCCCAGCCGTCATAGGTCATCGGGACGTAGTCGTCGTTGTCCCAGTCATCGGCGTGCACCACGTAGGTCAGACCCGGCCGTACGTAGAGCGTGTACTCACCGTCGGCATCCGTCTGCGTCTCGACGTACTCGTTGTAGTCGGGATCGTCCTCAGCCCAGATCCAGATGCCCTCAATCGGAAGGCCGTTGATGTCAGTGACGGTGCCGGAGATGGATGCCGCAGGCGGCATCGACATGGTCAATCCCGAGAACCCGACGCCTGGCTCACCATCGAGCTGGGTGGCCAGCGCTGGATCGTCGAACCCGCCGAGGAAGGCATCCAGGTAGGGCGTGTTCTCCTCGTCCATCTCGAAGTCGAGCGTGTACGGCTGATCGAAGATGAGGGCGGGGAAGGTGTACGAACCGTCGTACGTGACCTCCGAGAAGGAGGTACCGCTCCAGAACCCACCGGACGAGTAGTACGCGTAGAGCTGCACTTCGACGCCCGCAGCGGTCATCTCCGACGTCCAGGGGTCGATCTGCCCCGAGATGTCGACATACCGGTTCACGATGAGTTGGAGCGGGGCCGGATCGGTGCCGCTGACGGTCACGCTGCCGTACGCCGAGCCGTAGGTGCTGGTTCCGTCAGTAGAGCCGTCGATCACGTAGAAGAAGTAGGCGTCGTCAGGCAACGTGACGGTGACGAGTCCTGACGCGTCGGAAGCCTCGATCACTTCCGTGGTGTTGTCAGAGGCGTGACGGAAGTCGACGTCGAGCCCCACGACGGCGTTCCCCGCCTGATCCACGACTTCTACGACGACTTGGCCAGAGGCCGACGCCGAGACGGCGGGCACGATCGCGGCGACCAATCCGAGCACGATCGCCGCAAGCGCGGCGGCGAGCCGCCGGGTGACGGTGCGCGACGGGGAGCGGGACTCGGTGTTGCGGGACATCGGGCCTCGATCTGATGGGGTAGCGCCCACCCTAGCGGCGCGCCGGGCCGGCGGGCTACGCGGGCGCGACGACCCGCAGGCGGCGTCGCGACAGGGCGACGCCGACCAGGCAGACGACCCCGCCCGCGAGGGCGAGCGGATGCGGGATCTCACCGAACGCGAGGAACCCCATGACCGTGGCAAGGGGCGGTGAGAGGTAGCTCGCGATGCCCAACTGGCCCGCCGGCATGCGGCTCAACGCGTACGCCCAGGTGGTGAACGCCAGCGCGGTCGGCACCACGCCGAGATACACCGTGCCCCACCACGCGGACGCCGGGGCGACGGCCAGCTGAGCGACCAGCAGCCCCGAGAACGGCAGACACACGACAAGCCCGATCGCGCAGGCGAGGAACGTCGCCTGGATTGCCGGGATGTGGCGGGTCACGGGCTTCTGGGCGATGACGCCGATCGCGTACGCGACGGCTGCGACGAGAGCGAGCAGCGCCCCGACGAGGTCAACCGGATGGGCCCCACCTTGAGCGAGCATCGTTCCGATGCCGATGAGCACGACACCCGCAAACGCGACGGCGGCGCCGATCGACAACCACTTCGGGATGCCCTCGCCGAGGAAGATCCCCGCGCCGAGCGCGATGAGGATCGGCCCGATGCCGACGATCATCGCCGCGGTGCCGGCATCCAGTGTCTGTTCCGCGGTGTTGAGTGCGACGTTGTAGGCGCCGAACCAGGCGATGCCGACGATCGCCAGCTGGGCCCACTCGCGTCGGGTCGGCCAGACCCAACGACGCGCGATCAACACGGCGATGCCGAGCGCGACCACGCCGACGGCGAGGCGGCCCAGGGCGAGCGGCCCGCCGTCGAGGTACGGGCCGACCCCGCGGATGACGACGAAGGCGCTGGCCCAGGCAAGAAAGGTGAAGACGATCGCGCCGAGCAGGAGCCACCGGGACGACGTCATCCGCTCACGCTACGGCGACCCACCGACTTCGCACAGAACTTCGGCGGTCAGCCCTCGACGGAATCCCGCCAGGCGAGCAGGGCGCGCACCCCGGCGAGATCGGCCCCTGCGTTGATCCCGATCTCGAACAGCGTGACACCGAGCGCGTGGTACTTCTCCAGCGACGTGTGGTCGAGGGTGCCGGGGCCGCGCAGCGAGGTGCCTGTCGAAAATTCGATCTCGGAGATGTCGCGGCCGACCTCTTCGCACCAGTGCCGCAGCACGTCGAGCTTGCGCACGAGGGTGTCGGGGTCGGCGAACGAGTGCCAGATGTCGGCGTGTTCGGCGACGATCTTCAGCGTCTTCTGCTCGCCCCCGCCACCGATGAGAATCGGGATGTCGCGGCTCGGCACCGGGTTGAGCTTCGTCCACCGGTCGCGGATGCGCGGCAGGTCGACGGCGAGCGCGTCGAGTCGCGACCCGACGGTTCCGAAGTCGAAGCCGTACTCGACGAAGTCGCGTTCGAACCAGCCCGACCCGGTGCCGAAGATGAAGCGGCCGCCACTGATGTGGTCGAGCGTGCGGGCCATGTCGGCCTGCAGGTCGGCGTTGCGGTACACGTTGCAGTTCACGAGCGGGCCGAACTCGACGCGCGACGTCTGTTCGGCGATCGCGCCGAGCATCGTCCACGCTTCGAAGTGCAGTCCGTCACGGTCGCCGGTCAACGGAAAGAAGTGATCCCAGTTGAAGATGATGTCGACGCCGAGGTCTTCGAGCTGACGGACGGTGTCTCTGATGAGCGTGTACGGGGCGTGCTGGTTGGAGACCTGCACGCCCACCCTGACGGGGTGACGCATCCCTGGTGCGGTCATTCGGCCAGCATAGAACGCGCACAGACCTGTCGGTCGCCTCCCGACCGGGGGTCAGCGACCGAGATCAGAGACCGAGGTCAGCGGCCCAGCATCTTCTGCAGGGCCGCGAGCTCCTCCGGCGACGGTGGGGCCTTCGCCGCACCCCCACCGCCGAGGCCGAAGCCGCTGCAGCCACCGGCCGCAGGCTTGACTCCTTCGGCGCGGGCGGCGTCTTCGGCGGCGCGTTTCGCCGGGTTGCCGCTGCGCGACCCCTTCTTCTGCTGCTGCTTGCCCTTGCCCGGGCGGCCACCACCGAAAGTGCCCCCAGGGATGGGACCCATGCCCGGGACCTGCGGCATTCCGCCCTTCGCGACGGTCTTCATCATCTTCGCGGCCTGCTCAAACCGCAGCACCAACTGGTTCACGTCGGTCACCGTGGAGCCGGAACCCTTAGCGATGCGCAGCCGCCGCGAGCCGTTGAGCAGCTTCGGGGTGACCCGCTCCGCCGTCGTCATCGACTGGATGATCGCCTCGGTGCGCACCAGTTCGCGCTCGTCGAAGTTGTCGAGGGCTTCGCGCATCCCGCGGGCGCCGGGCAGCATCCCGAGCATGCCCTTCAGCGAACCCATGTTGCGCAGCTGCTGCATCTGCTTGAGGAAGTCGTCGAGCGTGAAGGTGTCGGTCGCGAACTTCTCGGCGACCTTCTTCGCCTCTTCCTCATCGAACGCGCCCTGCGCCTGCTCGATGAGGGTGAGGATGTCGCCGAGGTCGAGGATGCGACTGGCCATGCGGTCGGGGTGGAATGGTTCGAAGTCATCCAGCCCCTCACCCGTCGAGGCGAACATGATGGGGCGCCCAGTGATGCTCGCGACCGAAAGCGCGGCGCCACCGCGGGCGTCGCCGTCGAGCTTGGTGAGCACGACGCCGGTGAAGTCGACGCCCTCCTGGAAGGCGCGGGCCGTCGTGACGGCGTCCTGGCCGATCATCGCGTCGATGACGAACAGCACCTCGTCGGGGTCGACGGCGTCGCGGATGTCGGCGGCCTGCCGCATCAGCTCGGCGTCCACGCCGAGGCGACCGGCGGTGTCCACGATGACGACGTCGTGCTGACGGGTGCGCGCGATCGCGAGGCCCTCGCGGGCGACCGCGACCGGGTCGGCTCCGGACGGCATGACGTCGTCGCTGCCCTGGTTGCCGGGGTGCGGGGCGAACACCGGGACACCGGCCCGCTCCCCCACCACCTGCAGCTGGGTCACGGCGTTGGGGCGCTGGAGGTCCGCCGCGACGAGCAGCGGGGTGTGCCCCTGGCTCTTGAGGTGCAGCGCCAGCTTGCCGGCGAGGGTGGTCTTCCCGGCACCCTGCAGGCCCGCGAGCAGGATCACGGTGGGCGGGGACTTGGCGAAGGCGAGCGGCCGGTTCGCCCCGCCGAGGATGGCGACGAGCTCCTCGTGGACGATCTTGACGACCTGCTGGGCCGGGTTGAGGGCGCCGCTTACCTCGGCCCCGCGGGCCCGCTCCTTCACGCTGGCGATGAAGGCCTTGACCACCGGCAGGGCGACGTCGGC
>NZ_JANMSQ010000115.1:0-2764 GCF_031389465.1 Pseudolysinimonas sp. | reverse complement strand
TCGCGCGCGTGCTGCGTCAGGTGTCGGACAAGTACGACGTCATCCTCATCGACTGTCAACCGTCGCTCGGCCTGCTCACCATCAACGCGCTGACCGCTGCACACGGGGTGCTCATTCCGCTCGAGTGCGAGTACTTCGCGCTCCGCGGGGTCGCCCTTCTGGTCGAGACGATCGAGAAGGTGCGCGATCGGCTCAACCCCGCGATCCGGCTCGACGGCATTCTCGCGACCATGTACGACGCCCGTACGCTGCACTCCCGCGAGGTGCTGCAACGCGTCGTCGAGGCTTTCGGCCCGCAGGTGCTCGAGACGGTCATCGGTCGCAGCGTGAAGCTCCCCGATGCTTCGGTCGCGGCCGAGCCGGTCACGCTGTTTGCTCCCGAGCACGCGGTCACCGAGTCGCACCGGCAACTCGCCCGCGAGCTCATCGCCCGCGGCGCTGTCGCCTAACTCGCCCGCGACGCAGTGGCCTCATTCGCCGAGCGGCGCTCCGCAGCTCGAGCAGATCGGCCCGACGGGAACGATCAGGAAGCAGCTCGTGCACGTGGTCTCCCGCGCTCGGGGCGGGTCCGATGCGTGTGCGGGCGTCGACGACGAGCGCGGTCGGGATGCCGCTCCCGCCCGCGGGCGCTCCTTGCGTCGAGCGGCGGGTCGGGTGGCGGGGCGCGCAACTCGAGCGGGCACGCCGCCATCGGCCGGGAGGTCGTCGGAGTAGGCGCGGTAACAGAGCAGGCGACGCTCGGCCTTCGCGTCGTCGTCGAAGTCATCGACGCACAACGCGGCGAGCGGCGGCTCGTCGTTGCGCTGCGTCTCGAGGTCGACTCGGTCGAGAAGCTTGCCGATCCAGCTGTTCGCGGGATCATCGTGGATGATCCCCGACGTCTGCTGCACCGCGACGGCCAGCTGCTCGTCGGTGACGACCGCGTGGTACGACCCGGCGGTCTCGAGTAGTCGCGCGCGGGCGATCGGGGTCCACGCGGTGAGGGCGTCGCTGTTGGAGACGTACGAGCCGTTGGCGCGGTGAGGCATGTGTCGGGTTCCTTCCCGCAGTCGACCCTAGCTCCGGCCAACTAAGCTCGCGTTCCATGCAGGACGCTTCCGTGACGGATCCCGTCGCCGAAGCGGCGGCGGTTGAGGGGGCAGTGGGTTTTCGGCTGACGCTCTCCAACTTCTCCGGACCCTTCGACCTGCTGCTCTCGTTGATCGCGAAGCACGAACTCGACATCACCGAGATCGCGCTCAGCAGGGTCACCGACGAGTTCCTGTCGTATCTGCGCGGGGTCGATACCGAAGACGAGCTCGACCAGGCGAGCGAGTTTCTGCTGGTCGCGGCGACGCTGCTCGACCTCAAGGTCGCGGGCCTGCTGCCGCAGGGTGAGTTGGTGGATGCCGAAGATGTCGCGTTGCTCGAGGCGCGCGACCTGCTCTTCGCCCGATTGCTGCAATACCGCGCGTTCAAAGAGGCGGCAGCCTGGTTCGCCCACGGGATCGAGGCAGAGTCGACCCGCCACGTGCGCGCCGTGCGCCTCGAGGAGAAGTACCGCAAGCAGAGTCCCGACCTGGTCTGGACGCTGAGCCTCGGCGACTTCGCGGCCCTCGCGGCCCTCGCGTTCGCCCCACGCGAGATCCCGACCGTCGGGTTCGACCACCTGCACGCGCCGCTGGTGAGCATCCGCGAGCAGGCGGCCCATGTCGTCGCCCTGCTGCGCGGTGGCGGGCCGGTCACCTTCCGGCAGCTCATCGCCGGCGCCGACCAGCGCGGTGTCATCGTCGCGCGATTCCTCGCGGTGCTCGAGCTCTACAAGTACGCGGCGGTCACGTTCGAGCAGCTCGAGCCGCTCGGCGAACTCACCCTGACCTGGTCGGCCCAGCATTGGACCGATGACAGCCTTGCCAGCCTTGGAGCCGATTACGATGCCTGAACTCACGGAAGAAGCCGTCGCGGAGACCCCGCGGGCGCCGGTGGATCTCGAGCGCGCCCTCGAAGCCATCCTGATGGTGGCCGACGAGCCGCTGCCGCTCGTGAGTCTCGCGACGGCTCTCGGCTCGCCGATTGCGGCGGTGCGTCAGTCGATCGAGCGCCTCGTCGCCGACTACGACGGCGAGGGCGACGGGCCGATGCGCGGATTCGAACTACGCGAGGTGGGCGGTGGCTGGCGCATCTATGTGCGGCCCGCGTTCGATGATGTCGTCAAGGAGTTCGTGCTCACGCAGAACCCGACGAAGCTCTCGCAGGCCGCGCTCGAGACCCTTGCGGTGATCGCCTACAAGCAGCCGATCAGCCGAGGGTCGGTCGCCGCGATTCGTGCGGTCAACGTGGACTCGGTCGTGCGCACCCTTCTGGGCCGCGGCCTCATCCAGGAGGCGTATACCGACTCGGAGACCGGCGCGATCCACTACGAGACGGCGCCCCTGCTGTTGACCTCTCTCGGCATCAACTCGCTCGACGAGCTGCCGAAGATCTCGCCGTTGCTGGTCGACGGGCGCGACGGTTTCGACGACCTCTCATGAGCGTCGACAACCTCGGCGAAGGCACCGGGGGCGAACGGACCGACGGCGAACGCCTCCAAAAGGTGCTCGCGGCAGCCGGCGTCGCCTCGCGGCGCGTCTGCGAGCAGTACATCGTCGAGGGTCGGGTGTCGGTCAACGGCTCGGTGGTCACCGAACTCGGCTCGCGGGTCGACCCCGCCGTGGATCTCGTCGCCGTCGACGGCCAGGCGGTTCAGCTGGATGTCTCGAAGCGCTACGTCATGCTCAACAAGCCG
>NZ_JANMSQ010000097.1:0-27545 GCF_031389465.1 Pseudolysinimonas sp. | reverse complement strand
CCCGTAGTCGGCGAGCGTCACGGCGATGGCATGCGATGCCGCAGCCTGCCCCTGCGCGATCGTTTCAGCCTGCACGAACACCCGCGACGCCTGGCGGGCCGCACCTTCGACCGCGAACGACGCACTCTGGATCGAGGCGAGCGCAAGCACCAGATACACGGTCGGAACGAGCAGCAGCATCCCGACGGTGATGAACTCGATCGAAGCTGAACCTTCGTCGCCCAGAAGTTCAGTCAAGCGTTTCGATCGCCGCATGCCCCGACACCTCCAACGCTCCCCCGACGCCGAGCAGCCCGACCACGGGAAGGGTCGTACGCACCGTGACCGTCACCGCGGGGTGCCCCATCCAGTCGCCCGTACCGACAGCGATGTCGGAGGCGTAATCGGCACCGATCGCCTCGGTGATGAGGGTGCGGGTGCGGGCGACCCCGTCGGCGGGCCTGTTGTCGGCGAGCGCTCCGAACCGGGCGCCCTCGGCCGCGGCATCCAGCACCGTGTTGCGCACATGAAGCGCGAGACCGAGCTGGATGACGGCCAGCGTGAGCATCGTCAGCAGCACCCCGACGAGGGTGAACTCGACGACCGCCGAGCCGGAGTCGTCGCGAACACCGCCGTCGCGCACCAAGCTCACCGCTAGAAGCCGGTGACGCGAGCCAGTGCGCTCTCGAAGATCGCCCCGAGCGCCGGTCCGGCGATCGCCCAAATCGCGATCACGAGGCCAGCGGTCATCAACGAGATCAACACCCAACCCGGAACATCCCCTCGGTCATCCCGGAGCCGGGAGCCGATCACGCTTCTGGTGGGAGCGGTCGTGCGTCGCATGCGCACATCGTGCCGAACCCTCCGCCTGCCGCGTGCCTGTTCTCCACAGGCAGCCCGCCGATAAGGTCGGGCCATGTCGACGACCAACCCCGACGAACGTGAACGCGGCCTCGCCCTGCGGATTCGACCGGTGGTGTTTGCGGCCGCAATCCTCGTGCAGTTCCTGGCGCCGCTGCTCGTGCTGTTGGCCGTCGTCGGGGTGATCCCGCGCGATCCCGGGCTGATCGCTCTCCACGTGGGAATCTGGGTGGTCGTCGGACTCGCCACGCTCTTCGTGTCGAGCAACCGCAGCACCTACCTGCTCGCGGCGATGGCTCTGTCGTACGTCGCCGGCCTGTTTCTCGTGATCGAGGTCACCACGCCGGGCGGCATGGGGCTGGTCGGCATCCTGTTCCCCGTCGTCGGCTACGGCATCGCTGCGCTTGTGCTCGTCTTCTCCGGGCTGCGGGAGGCGGCCATGCGTCGCACCCGGCAGATCGGCGTCGACACCGTCGCCACGGTGATGAGCGCACCGGTCACCGGAATGGTCAACTATGTGACCCGGCAGCGCCTCACCCTGAGATTCACCGATCAGCAGGGCGTCGAACGGTTCTTCCGCGTCGGACGCACCGGCGGCGGCTACTCGACTGGCGACACGATTCCGATCCGCTACGACCCCACCCGCCCCTGGTCGAAGCGGGGCATCCTCGTCGAAGGGTCGGGCCCGACCCTGTTCGCAGCGCCCCGCTAAGGATTCAGGCGAACGCGAACACCGGCGGCAGGACGAGGAAATTGCGCGCCTGAACGCGCGCATCCGGTGGAGCTAAGGTTCGTCGGCATGCACGACTTCGTGAACCGGGCCGACGCCGGTCGGCGGCTGGGGGTGCACCTCGCCCCGCGACGTGCACCGGATGTCGTCGTGCTCGGCCTGCCCCGCGGCGGCGTGCCGGTCGCCGCCGAAGTCGCGGCTGCTCTTGGTGCTCCGCTCGACGTCATCGTGGTGCGGAAACTGGGGATCCCCTTCCAGCCGGAGGTCGCCATGGGTGCCATCGGCGAGGGCGGGGTGCACGTGCTCGATGACGCCCTCGTCGCGCGCGCAGGCGTCACGCTCGCCGAGGTGGCTGCCGTTGAGCGCCGGGAACGTGCGACCCTCGACTCCCGCGTGGCGCGATTCCGGGCCGGCGGCGAACGGCTCGACCTCACCGGATGCACCGCGATCATCGTCGACGACGGGATCGCAACAGGAGCGACGGCGACGGCCGCGGCTCGCGTCGCCCGCCAACTCGGCGCTACTCGCGTCATCGTCGCCGCACCGGTCGGCGGCCCCGACGCCGTGCAGCGAGTCGACGGCGCCGACGAAGTCGTCTGCCTCCTCGAGCCGGTGGACTTCCGGTCCGTGAGCGCCTACTACCGGGACTTCGCACAGACCTCGGACGACGAAGTCGTGCAGCTGCTCGCGGGTCGCGAACCGCGCACCCGGTAGCTCACGCCGACCAGGCGTCTGTCTCCAGGATGTGGCGTCCGGGCTACGCTGGCGGCATCCGCTGCGACATCCGCTCGCACTCCCGAGGCGGCTGAGCCGGGAGCGCACGCATGACCGCTGGGCACGTCAGCATCCGCAAGATCTACAGCCGCGACGGACTCGCTCCGGGTGCGAGCGAGGCACGCGGCTGGAAGAAGCCGCCGAAGAATACCGTCGTGACCTACTGGGCGGTCGCGCGGCCTCCGGCACCAGTCGGACAGCACGGCACCACGAGCGGCAGAGTGACGATCACCAAGGTCGAACACACCTACACCCGTGACAACTTCAACGAAGAGACCTGGCAGTCGACGATCACCGTGAAGAACACCGGCGATGAGGTCACCGGCTACGACATGTGGCAGAGCTGGGTCGACCTCGAGTAACGCTGACTGGGGTTAGTGCGACGACTCAGCTTGCATGGAGTCGATGTACTCCTTGATGGTGGGCATCGCCGTGAGCTTGTCGCGGAAGAACGTGTTGACGAGGTTCACGACTCGGGCCTGCGCTCCGTCAACCTCGGCATTGCGCTGCTCACCCGTTGGCTGGGATTCGAGCGTGCGGCTCAACTGCTGCAACGCTTCGACGATCTCGGTCTCTTCGGTGCCTTCCAGCGCCTTCACGACCTCGAGCACGAGCGCGTCGGCCTGGGCGCGCACATCGGCGATCGGGATGCCGGAGCCGGGTTGGGTGGCGTTGTCGAGCGTGACGATAAGCGACCACACCTGGTAGAGGATCGTCGTCGGCTCGTCGAAGAGTTCGCGCACGAACGCGGCATCCAGGTGTCTCCCGGAGAGCCGGAACACGTTGTACATGCGCTTGGCGGCTTTGCCGTAGTTGAGGTGTTTCGTGAGGTACTTGCGTACCTCGCCCTCGAGCTGCTCCACGTACTCATCGAGCGCATCATCGGAGACGTGCTGCACGACCTTCGCGAAGGTCGGCACCGACTCGGCGTCGAGGTAGACCTCTTGAAAGTAGGTGTCGAGGTATCCGTCGAGCGGCACGATTGCGCCATCCGGGGCTTCCCAGGTGACGTCGATGACGTTGCTCGCGTTCGACAGTCGCCGACGCGCGGGGTCGGTCACCACCCAGTCGGCTTTCACCCATCCCGGGTCGCGCGCGGCATCTTCCCAGCGCACCTCACCGTCGGGGGTCTGGATGACGCCAGCCTCGATGTCGGCGAGGGTCCACGAGATCGGGGCTCCGGACTTGGTGCTGCCGAGTTTCGCCTCGAGGAACTGGTAGGTGGGGCCGCGCGTGAAAGCGAGCACCTTCGCCTTGAGCGACCGGGCGAGGATGTCGCAGGCTTCCTCGCGCGTCGCGGCCTTGATGTTGAAGCGCTGAAAGAAGTCGGCGTCGCCGGGAAAACTCTGAATCTTCGACTGCGCCGCCGACCCCGAGAGCGCGAGTGCCCCCTCAGTGATCGCCGGATCGCCGGTGAGCTCGACGACCTTGCCGACCGCCCGGAACCGGGCGAGGTCGCGCGGGGTGAAGTCGAGCATTGCGACCCGGTGCCCGAAGGTGCCGCTCGCCTCATCGATCTGCAGATCGCCTTCGGTTTCGGCCGCGATCGCGGTGAGCCACTGCACCGTTTCGGCCTCATTCAGCTCCACGCCGAGGCGTTTCGCCGACTCGATGATGCTCGCTACTTCGGTGTCGGGCGACGGTTCGCTCACGATGCCTCCTCGGCGTGCGTGCTGGCGGCGCGCAGGGCTGCGGCGTCCGCCGAAATCGCCCGGAAGAGCTCGGCCTGATCGCGCGCGTCACCGAGTGCGTTGTGCGACAACGGTCGCCCGTCGAGATACTTCGGTGACAGGTGCTTCATGCTGGTCTGCTCCCAGGTGGAGCCCATCATGCCGACGTAGTAGGACTTGATGTCAAGCCCCCCGTGTCCGAACGGGTTCTCGATTGCGTACCGCACGAAGTATTCGTTGACGAACATCCAGTCGAAAACGGCGTTGAACCCGACGAACACGGCACGGTGCGTCTGCGGCGGAACGACGTCGCGGATCCATTGGGCGAACTCCTCCATCGCCTGCCGTGGGTCGGTGCCGTTGGCCGTGAGCTGAGCCATGTCGAGGCCGCTCACAGCGAGAGCGGAGGGGATGACGGCATCCCGATCGGGTTTCAGCTCGACGTAGAACCCGCGGTCGGGTTCGTCGACGAGGCACGCGCCGATCGAGATCATCGCGTAATCGCCCGGGGTCGGGCCGGCTGTCTCGACGTCGACACTGATGAAGCGTTCGGGGCGCACCCGTTGCGTCCGCTGGGCGGGAGTCATCGCGTTACGCCTGGCCGAGGTGCGCGGTGACCTCGATCTCGATTCTCATCTCAGGGCTCGACAGGCCCGCCTGGAAGGCCGTCGCCGCGGGCCGCACCTCGCCGAACACCTCCTGCAGAGCGGGCCAGGTCTTCTCGAAGTCGTTGAGGTCGGGCATCAGGTAGTGCACTCGCACGACATCCTTGAAGCCAGCACCGGCCTGCTCGAGTGCGGCGCCGATGTTGCGGAGGGTCTGGCGGGTCTGCTCTACAACGTCGTCGGAGATCGTCATCGTCGAGTAGTCGTATCCGGTGGTGCCCGAGACGAACACCCAGTCGCCGGAGACCACGGCACGCGAGTACCCGATCTGCGACTCGAAAGTGGACCCGGACGAGATCAGCCTGCGCATTCCGCCAGGCTACCCGCGGGTCGCCGTACCTAACTCTCGGTCTGGCGTGGGTTCATCGACGTGTCGTGGCTGAACCTCTCCGATTCCGAGAGTTGGGTCCGGCGATTTCTCGGAGCGCACGCAGGCGATGCCCACGAGGATGAGCATGCCGCCGAGCAGCTGGAACACCCCGAGCGCTTCGCTGAGCAGCAGCCAGGCGAAGAGCGACGCGAAGACGACTTCGAGCATTCCGACGAATGACATGAGCCGCGAGCCGAGGGCTTGCGACGCGGTGATGCTGAACGCGTACCCGATCGCGGTGGTGGCAGCGAGGATCAGCAGCGGCATCCACCAGGGCACGATCCCGCCGAGGGCGTTCACCTCGGCGAGCACGATGTCGAAGGGCACGAGCCCCGCGAGCCCGACGATTCCGAGCGACAGCGACCCGAGCACGAGCCCGAGGGCCGCGAAGGCGACATGCGGCAGCCCGTGCGCGGGCCGCGCGGCGATCACGTAGTAGAGGGCACAGCCGACCGCAGCGAGTGCGGCGAAGGCGTAGCCGAGCGGGTCGCCACCGCCGACCGGTCCGATGATGAGCACGAGCCCACCGATCGCGACGGCCGAGCCGACGAGCACGAGGGGCCGCGGCATCCGCCTCGTCATGACGGCGACACCCGCGACGAGCAACAGCGGTGCGAGGTACTCGATCAGCAGCGCCGATGACACCGGGATGCGCTGGAGGGCCGCAAAGTAGACCAGTTGCGTGCCGGCGACGCCGATCAGCGCCATGCCGAGGATGCGCCAGCGTGCCAGCCAGACGACGCCCCACTTTCCGCGCAGGGCGGCGAGTGCGAAGGGCACCAGCAGGATGCCAGCGAGCCCGGCCCGTACGGTGACCGCGGCGGCGGGACTCCAGCCGGATTCCATGAGCGGCTTCGCGAGCGCGCCCGAGGTACCGAAGGCGACGGAGGCGAGCACGCCGATCACGAGTCCAGTCGACACGCGGGTTGAGTTCATGGGGTTCCTGTCAGGAGCACCGAGTGGTTACGCTCGTGACGCTACTCCTGGCAATCGTAAGGGTTCAAATTGCATTTTACTCCTGACACCGAGGAGATTCTCGCGTTCCTTGTCGTGCTCGGGAACACCCACCCGACGGCATCCCGCAGCGGCGCCGACGAACTCTCCACCCCCGCCGAACTCACCGCGCTGCTCGACGAGCACGGCTACACCGGACGCTTCGACCACGATGACGCGGAGCTGGCATCCGTTGTGCGCACCCGCGAGGAACTGCGCACGCTCTGGTCGCTCCCCCGCGACGAGCAGGTCGGCGAGATCAACCGCTGGCTGCGCGAAGTGAAGGCACTGCCGTTCCTGGTGCGGCACGACCGATTCGACTGGCACCTGCACGCCACCAGCCCCGACGCCCCCCTCGCCGACCGCATGCGCGCCGAAGGTGCACTCGCCCTCGCCGAAGTCACCCGCGCCAACGAGAACGACAGGATGCGGGTCTGCGCCGCCGACGGCTGCACCGGTCTGCTCGTCGACCAGTCCCGCAACGGCTCGAAGCGCTTCTGCTCGGTGCGCTGCGGCAACCGGGTCAACCAGCAGGGCTTCCGGGAGCGGATGTCGGAGAGCTAGCCCCTAGGCGGACGGCTGGGCTTGTGCCGCCGCAGAGGCCGCCGCGGGCAGGGCACTGAGGATGCTGTCGAGCGCGGGTTCGTCGTGGGCGGCACTGAGGAACCACGCCTCGAACACGCTCGGCGGCAGCGAGACCCCGGCTTCGCGCATCGCATGGAAGAACGGCGGATATCGCCACGCCTCCTGGTCGCGCGCGTCGGCGTAGTCGCGCACGGCATCCGATCGGAAGGCGACCGAGAACAGTGAGCCCGCGCGCGGGATGACGTGCGCAACCCCCGCGTCGGTCAGCGCTTCGTGCACCGCCGACGCCACGACCTCGGCGGCCGCGTCGACGCGGGCGTACACCTCGGGTGTCGCGTGGCGCAGCGTCGCGAGCCCGGCGGCGACGGCGAGCGGATTGCCGCTGAGCGTTCCGGCTTGGTAAACCGGCCCGGCGGGCGCGAGCAGATCCATGATCGCCGCCGGTCCACCGAGCGCGGCGAGCGGCATCCCACCCCCGATCACCTTGCCGAACGTGAAGATGTCGGGCAGCCAGCCGGTCTCGCCGACAAGCCCCGCGGCTTCGAGCCCCCAGCGCCCCGCCGGCCCGAGCCGGAATCCGGTGAGCACCTCGTCGAGGATGAGCAGCGCGCCGTGCTCGTGAACGAGGTCGGTGAGGGCCCGATTGAAGTCGGGTGACGGCGCGAGCACCCCCGCGTTCGCCCCGACTGCTTCGGTGATGACCGCCGCGATGCGCCCCGGATGCTGCGCGAACGCCGCCCGCACCGCGTCGAGGTCGTTGTACGACAGCACGAGCGTGAGCGCGGCGATCTCGGGCGGAACCCCCGCCGACCCCGGAAGCGCGAACGTCGCCAGGCCCGAGCCGGCTTCGGCGAGCAGCCCGTCGGAGTGCCCGTGATAGTGCCCCGCGAACTTGACGATGAGGTCGCGTCCGGTCGCCGCGCGAGCCACCCGGATCGCGGTCATCGTGGCTTCGGTCCCGGTCGAGACCAGGCGCAGCCGCTCGATCGCGGCGACCCCACCGACGGTCAACCGCTCGACGACGAGTTCGGCGAGTTCGGCCTCGGCGGGCGTGGACGCCCCGAACGACAGTCCGCGTGCCGCAGCTTCCTGCACGGTGGCGACGACTGCTGGATGCGCGTGCCCGAGCAACGCCGGACCCCACGACCCGACCAGGTCGACGTACTCGGTGCCCTCGACATCCGTCACCGTCGCGCCCGCGGCCGAGACGATCGCGAGCGGCGTACCCCCGACCGAGCCGAACGCGCGCACCGGCGAGTTCACCCCGCCCGGGATCACCGCTCGCGCTCGCGCCGCAGCGCCGGCGTTCGTCGTCACGCTCCCCAGCCCTTCTCTGCAGCTTCGATCGCGTAGTAGGTGAGCACGGCATCCGCTCCCGCCCGCACGATGGAGACGAGCGACTCAGCGATCGCGCGCTCGCGGTCGAGGTAGCCCGCCGCGGCGGCGGCTTCGAGCATCGAGTACTCGCCGCTCACCTGGTACGCCCACACCGGAATCGGGGATACGGCGGCCGTCGCTGCGAGCACGTCTAGGTAGCTGGATGCCGGCTTCACCATCACGATGTCGGCGCCCTCCTCAATGTCGAGAGCCGCTTCGCGCAGCCCCTCGCGCGCGTTGCCCGGTTCGAGCTGGTAGCTACGGCGGTCGCCGACGAGCGAGGAGGCCACCGCTTCGCGGAACGGCCCGTAGAACGCGGAGGCGTACTTCGCGGCGTAGCCGAGCAGCGGAACGTCGGCCCGTCCTGCGGCATCCAGCGCGGTGCGCACGGCGGCGACCTGACCGTCCATCATTCCGGAGAGCCCGAGCAGCTGGGATCCGGCGTCGGCCTGCGCGAGCGCCATCTCGCGGTAGCGCTCGAGGCTCGCATCGTTGTCGACCCGACCCTCGGCGTCGAGCACGCCGCAGTGCCCGTGGTCGGTGAACTCGTCAAGACAGAGGTCGGTCTGCACGACGAGGGCATCCCCCGCCTCCTGCACGGCGATACGCGTCGCGACGTTGAGGATGCCGTCGGCATCGGTGGCGCCCGACCCGATCGCATCTTTGTGCTCGGGCACTCCGAACAGCATGACGCCGCCTATCCCCGCGGCGGCAGCCCGGGCGATCTCGGCCTTGAGCGAATCGAGCGAGTGTTGCACAACGCCCGGCATCGACGTGATCGGTCGCGCCTCGCGCGCGCCTTCCCGCACGAACAGCGGCAGGATGAGCTGCGTCGGATCGACCCGGGTTTCGCGGGCGAGGCGTCGCCAGGCGGGCGTCGCGCGTAGCCGACGGGGGCGGATGCTGCGGAGGTCGTGGCTCATTCCAAGGAACCGCCGATCGGTGCGAGGGCGGCTGCCCCGGAATCCAAAAGCTCGGCGGCGACGCGAGCCGACAATTCCGCCGCCGGTTCCTGGGAATCGTCCAGGTACAGCGCGTGCGAGGCGGTCAGCTGCGACGACCCGTCGAGCGCGTAGACCCGCGCCGTGAGGAACATCATCCCGTCTTCGAGGAACGCCGTCGCGGCGATCGGCGCCGAGCAGCCGGCCTCGAGTCGGGCGAGCACCCCGCGCTCCGCTTCCGCGGCGACGCGCGACGGCGGGTGGTCGAGTTTCGCGGCGAGGCCGGTCTCGCCGACCCGCGTCTCGACGGCGAGGGCTCCCTGCGCGGGGGCGGTCGGCCACCACGCCAGTTCGAGGTGCTGAGTGATGGCGTCGGAGCGACCCAGCCGGTCGAGCCCGGCGACGGCCAGCACGACGGCGTCGAGCGCGCGCTCCGGGTCGTCGGCGCCGACACGAGCCAGCCGGGTGTCGACGTTGCCCCGGATGTCGACGACCTCGAGGTCGGGGCGACGTGCGGCGAGCTGAGCGCGGCGACGCGGCGACCCGGTGCCGACCCTCGCGCCCTCGGGAAGGGTCTCGAGGGTGAACCCGTCGCGGGCGCAGAGTGCGTCGCGGGCGTCGGCACGCGGCGGCACCGCGGCGATTGCGAGACCCTCGGCCGGGCCGGTCGGCAGGTCTTTGAACGAATGGATGACGACATCCACCTCGTTGTTCACGAGGGCGGTGCGCAGGGCGGCCACGAACACGCCGGTGCCGCCCATGAGCGCGAGCGACTCGGACGAGCGGTCGCCCTCGGACTCGATGACGACGACCTCGGCTCCGAGCTGGTCGGCGATCGCGCGCGACTGGGCGAGCGCGAGGGCGCTTCCGCGGGTTCCGAGCCTCATGGTGCGACCCCCGCCGCCGCGGGCTTGAAGCCGGCGCGGATGTTCTCGCAGCAGCCCGCTCGGCAGACGTCGAACCACGGCCCGAGCTCGGTGAGGGCGGGGCGTTCGGCGACCGGGACCCCGTCACGGCGCTCGAGAACGAGATCGACGAGACCCTCGACGAATCGCCGATGCGATCCCGGCGTCGGCGTGCGCACGGCCGCAAGGCCTGCTTCGGAGGCCGACTCGAGCGCCTCGGTGTCGAGATCCCAGAGCACCTCCATATGGTCGGAGAGGAACCCGACGGGCACGATCGCGACGGCACGCACCCCCTCGCCGGGCAACTCGGCGATGCGGTCATTGATGTCGGGCTCGAGCCAGGGTTGCGTCGGCGGGCCGGAGCGGGATTGGTACACGAGGTCCCAGCCGATCCGGTCGAGGCCGAGGCCCTGCTCCTTCAACAACCGAGCCGCCTCGGTCGCGACGATCTCGCTCACCGCGAGGTGCTGGGCGGCGTACGCTCCGCCTTCGCCGCCGGCGTTCTCTCGATACGTACGATCGCGCGGGCCGGAACGCTCGGCATCCGCCGTCGGGATCGAATGCGTCGTGAACAACAGACGGATCGCGTTCGCGTCGCCGTCGACCTGCGGCAGCAGCTCGCGCACTCCCGCGACGACGCCTTCGACGAAAGGCTCGACGAATCCGGGATGGTCGAAGTACTGCCGCACCTTGTCGACGGTGACCTCTTCTTCGAGACCGGTCTTCTCGAGGGCGATCGCGATGTCTTCGCGGTACTGCCGGCACGACGAGAACGAGGAGTAGGCGCTCGTCGCGATCGTCAACAGCGTGCGGTGGCCGTCGTCATAGGCCGCCTGGAGCGCGTCCGCGAGGTAGGGGTCCCAGTTGCGGTTGCCCCAGTAGACGGGCAGGTCGATGGAGCGAGCGGCGAGCTCGGCATCCAGCGCCGCCTTGAGTTCGCGGTTCTGATCGTTGATCGGGCTCACGCCGCCGAAATGGCGGTAGTGGTGCGCGACCTCTTCGAGGCGCTCGTCGGGGATGCCGCGGCCGCGCGTGACGTTGCGCAGGAACGGGATGACGTCATCCTGCCCCTCGGGTCCACCGAAGCCGGCCAGCAGGATCGCGTCGTAGGCGACGGGAACGGTGACGTGCTCCGGTCCGGCGGCAGCGGGGGGGGATGCCCCGAGCACCGCGCCGGCGGGGGGCGCCTCGGTGCTCACGACAGCACCTCGGCGACCTCGGAGGGGTCGAGCAGCCGCCCCGTGAAGAACGGCACCTCTTCGCGCACGTGCCGCCGGGCGCCCGTCGACCGCAGGGCGCGCATGAGGTCGACGAGCTCGACCGGGTCGTCGGCTTCGAGGGCGAGGATCCACTCGTAGTCGCCAAGCGCGAAGGATGCGACGGTGTTGGTCTGCACGCTCCTGAAGGCGGCACCCGCGCGACCGTGCTCGGCCAGCAGGGCGCGCCGCTCGTCGTCGGGCAGCAGGTACCAGTCGTAGGACCGCACGAACGGGTAGACGCACAGCCACGTCTTCGGCGGCAGGCCGCGGGCGAACGCCGGCAGGTGGTCGCGGGTGAACTCCGCGTCGCGGTGCACCCCGAGTGCGTTCCAGGTCGGGTCGAGCACCTCGAGTTCCGTGGTGCGGCGCAAGAGACGCAGCGCCTTCTGCAGCACGTCGGCGGAGTCGCCGGTCAGCCAGAGCATGAGGTCGGCATCCGCTCGCAGCCCCGAGACGTCGTACACGCCGCGCAGGGTCGCGCCGGTCGGCAGCGCGGCGATGGCGGCGGCGAGGTCGTCTCTGCCGGATGGGGTCGCCCGGGTGCGCCGGAGAACCGCCCACAGGGTGAAGTATGTGGGCTCGTCGGCTCCGGAGGCGGGGTCGGTCACTCCCCCATCCTCTCCCCGGTCGCCGTGGGGCGCGAATCGGTGAGGATAGCTGCCGCGGTGGTTTCGGCGTGGGCGACGACGGCGGCGAGGCCCGATCCGGCGACCGGCTCGCCCGTGCGCGTGAGCTCGTGGTCGCCCGGCTCGGGAGCGGGACGGTGCCAGGTGCGCACCGCGCTGTCGAGCGGTCCGGGCAGCGTGACGCCGAAGATCGTGGAGGCGTCGCGCAGCGCCTGGCCGACCGGGTCGTCGGGCGCTCCGTCGTACGAGAGCCGAACCGCGTGGGCGCCGGCAAAGGCTTCGGCCACCCAGTCCCACTTCGCGGTCAGGTGGGTGAGGGCGCGGGCATCCACGGCGCTGCCCGCCGCGACGAGCACCCCGGAACCCCGCGGAGCGCCGTCGAGCAGCGGGGTGCGCATGACGAGCGTCACGACCGTCACCGGGCGGCCGGCATCCGTCCCCGGGGTGGGGGCGGCGAGAACGACGCGGCCACGGGGTAGGAGGGTGTCGGCGCGCACCCCGGTCTGGATGTCGACGCCACTGCGTCGGCAGGCGTCGGCGAGCGCGTCAGCGAGTCGGAACATCCCGCCGCGGAGCCCGGCCACGAGGGAACCCGCGGGGGCGGCCTCCCGCAGCTCACGCACGGCCGCGGCGAGCGACCCGTGCTCACGCATCCGGTCGAGGAGGGTCGACGACACGACCGCGAGAGCGAGGTCGTCGGGCTCACGCGAGTAGACCCCCCGGGCGATCGGGGCGACGAGTCCGTCGAGCACCGAGCGGCCCATCCTCGCCGCGACGAGTTCACCCAGCGTCGTGGCGCGGCTTCCCACCGAGCGCGGCAGCACCGCGTCGATTCGGGCACGCCATGCACCGGCGAGGCCGATCGCGCGCACCACGTCGGACGCGAGCGGGTGGGCCGGGATGCCGAGCAGACCCACCGCCGGAAGGGGTACGGCGGGGCCGCGTGCGCGGTGCAGCCACGCAGGCGCGGGTCGCGGAGTGACGATGTCACCGCCGAGCCCGAGCTCCTCGATCAGCGCGACGACGGCGGTGCCGCGGGTCGCGAACGACTCGGCGCCGGCATCCAGCTCCACTCCCGCGACGCGCTGGGAGGCGAGTTGCCCGCCGACGCGGTCGGTGGCTTCGAGGAGGGTCACCCGGTGCCCGCCCTGGGCGAGGCGCAGGGCGACGAGGAGACCGGCGACTCCTCCGCCGATGACGGTGACGGGTGCGGTTTCGATACGCGAGCCGCTGTGCGGCGCGCTACTCAACCCGCGGGTCTTTCGCGGCATGCACGAGGTCGACGATGCGGGTGAGCACTGCGGGGTCGGTGTCGGGCGGAACTCCATGGCCGAGGTTCACGATGTGGGCGGGGGCGGCGTCGCCGCGACGCAGCACGTCGGTGACGTGGCGGTCGAGCACGTCGGCCGGCGCGAACAGCAGCGCAGGGTCGATGTTGCCCTGCAGCACGACGCCGGGCAGGCGACGGGCCGCCTCGTCGAGCGGAACCCGCCAGTCGACCCCGACGACGTCGGCGCCCGCGGCGGGCAGCAGGTCGAGCAGGTGTTCGGTGCCGACCCCGAAGTGGATGCGCGGAATGCCGAGGTCGGCCACCGCGTCGAGGGCGCGCCGCGAGTGCGGCAGCACGGAGCGCTGGTAGTCGGCGCGGGAGAGCGACCCGGCCCAAGAGTCGAAGAGTTGCACGACGCTCGCGCCCGCCAGCACTTGAGCTCGCAGGAACGCCCCGGTGACGTCGGCGCACCAGTCGAGCAGAGCCGCCCAGGTCGCCGGATCGGAGTTCATGAGAGCGCGGGTGCGCAGCTGCTCCTTCGACGGCCCGCCCTCGACGAGGTACGAGGCGAGCGTGTAGGGGGCTCCGCCGAATCCGATGAGCGGAGTGGCGCCGAGTTCCGCGACGACGAGGGCGACGGCATCCGCGATCGGGGTCAGCGCGTCGGGCGCAAGTGCGGGCAGTCGTGCGACATCCGCCGCCGTGCGCACGGGCTCGTCGAACACCGGACCGCGCCCGGGAACGATCTGCACCGCGACCCCGGCGAGCAACACCGGCACGACGATGTCGCTGAAGAACACGGCCGCGTCGACCCCGTGGCGGCGCACCGGCTGCAGGGTGATCTCGGCGGCGAGCGCCGGGGTCAGGCACGCCTCGAGCATGTCGCCGCCAGCACGCACCTCCCGGTATTCGGGAAGCGAACGACCCGCCTGTCGCATGAACCACACGGGCCGAACGGGCGGGCGCTCCCCGCGCGCAGCTTGCACGAGCGGCGACCCAACGGTGCGGCCGTCGACAAGCGGATGTTCGGCGGGAAGGGGCACCCGTCCAGCCTAGGTAGAATCGGCTGGTGCTGTTCTGTCTGACGGCGAACCATCGCAATACCGAGTTCGACGTTCTCGACCGTATCTCGCGGGTCGCCTCGACGACCGCCGCGGATGTCATCGTCGAGTCCGATTTCGTGCGGGGCGCCGTCGTACTGGCGACCTGCAACCGCTTCGAGGCCTACCTCGAACTCGACGAACCGCTCACCGCGGGGCCCGAACTCGCGATCGAAGCAGTGATCGAAGCCCTCGCGCTGCGGGCGGGCGAGGATGCCGAAACGCTGCGGGCGACCGGCGTCGCACTCACCGGTCAGGATGTCGTGCGCCACCTGTTCGCCGTCAGCTCGGGTCTCGAGTCGATGGTCGTCGGCGAAGAAGAGATTGCCGGTCAGGTGCAGCGCGCGCTGCGCGAGGCCCGGGAAGCGGGCACGACCTCGAGCGAGCTCGAGCTGCTCTTCCAGCGGTCGGCGCATGCCGCGCGCGAGGCGCGGGCCCACGGCGATCTCGCCGCTGCCGGCCGCTCGATCGCGCGCGTCGCCCTCGACATGGCCGACTCCCGGGTGCCCGACTGGTCGGAGGTCACCGTACTTCTCGTCGGAACGGGCAGCTACGCCGCGACGACCGTGGCGGCCCTCCGCGCCCGCGGGGCCACCGACGTCCGCGTGTTCTCGGCGACCGGTCGCGCCCAGCAGTTCGCCGTGCGCTACGGGGTGGGCGCCGAACGGGATCTGCGCGAGGCGATTCGATCGGCCGCCGTTGTGATCACCTGCACGGCTCGCTACGTCGTGACGGCCGCCGACATCCCGGACGGCGCCGCGCGCCTGGTGATCGACCTCGGGTTGCCCCGCAACGTCGAACCCTCCGTCGGGTCGCTGCCGGGCGTCGAACTGCTCGACCTGGAACTCATCGGCCGGCACGCGGTGCTTCCCGAACTGGGCGCAGGGGTGCAGAGGATCGTCGGCAACGCCGCTGCGGCGTTCGAGTCGGATCGGCGTGCCGCTCCCGCGATCGTCGCGCTGCGCCGCCACGTCGACGAGGTGCTGCAGGCCGAGATCGCCCGGCATCGCGCCCGACACGGCGTCGACGAACGCACCGAGGCCGCGCTGCGACACCTCGCGGGGGTACTGCTACACGAGCCGTCGGTACGCGCCCGGAATCATGCCGCAGCCGGCCAGCTCGAGGATGTCGAGCGGGCGGTCGAAACCCTCTTCGGCGTCCCGCCTCAGGTGCCCAAGGCCCTGGAGGATGACGCCGTCGGTTGATCCGGTGTGAGGCTCCCCGTGAGGCAGCGACCCCGGGATTCGTGCCGATTGGCGCGCTCACCCTCTTCAGCCGCCAGTCGGCACGAATCGTCGACCTGTGCGAAGGTCCGCGCGAGTCAGAAACCGAGCTGAAGCACGAGGATGCCCGGGAAGATCGCGAACGCCACGGTCACCGGAAGAATGAGGAAGACCAGCGGCACCATCATCGCGATCTCTTTCTTGCCTGCCGCCTCGAGCAGAGACCGCTTCGCGTCATCCCTGGAGTCCTGCGCCTGAGCACGCAACACGTCGACGAGTGGAGTGCCGCGATCCAACGCCCCGACGAGTTGATCGACGGTGCGCGACAGCGCCGGCAACTGGATCTCGTCGGCACACCGCTCGAGCGCCACGGCGAGAGGCACCCCGGCGTTGACTTGCGCGACGACCACCGCGATCTCGCGGGCGAGGTCGCCGTTGCCCGCACGGGCCACGCGGCGCAGGGCGTCGAGCACCGCTTCCCCAGCAGAGAGTGAGAGCGTCAAGAACTCGAGCACCGTCGGCAGTTCGGCGGCGATTCGGTCGCGGCGGGATCGGGCCGCGCGCGACAGCAGCTGGTCGGGCAACAGCACCCCGATCGCGGCGCACACCGCGACGATCACCCCGAGCAACAGCGGCGACACGGCCGACGAGCGCGCGATCGCCACGGCGAAGAGGATGCCGACGCCGGCACCCGCGACCCCGGCGAGCAACTGCCGACCCCGCAGCGCCTCAACAGTGAGCTCCCATCCCGCCTGATGCAGCCGCCGCTCGACCGAATCGTCCCCGCCGAACACGGCAACCAACGCCGACCGGATGCGGCGGCCGGCTGGGGCGAGCAACCCACCCACGAAGGGCAGGGGCTCGGCAGGCCGGCGGTTGAGGAACTCGCGGGCTTCGGGCGACACGTCCGCGACGTACGGGGCGACTCGGGTGGCGAGGCGCGTCGCCCCGACCCGCGGCACGAGGCCGAGCAGCGTCCAGAGCCCGAGACCAAGGGTGACGCCGACCGGCACCGCGAGGGCGATGAGCGTCACGCGAACCACCGTCGCTCTTCGGGCAACCGGCCGAGGGCGATCATCGCCCGGTAGGCGACCACCGTCACGGCAAGCCCGACGCCGAGCAGCGCGAGGCCGGCGGGGCTGTTGTACGCCGTCGCGGCCTCGGGGCGCGAAGCGAGAAGCAGCAACACGACCCACGGCGCGACGACGCCCAGCCGGGCGGCGCCCCGCACCCACGACTGCCGTGCCTCGACTTCGGTCCGCACTGACGTCTCCGCTCGGATCGAGGTCGCGAGTGCCCGCAGCACGGCGGGTAGCTCCGAGCCGCCGACCTCGCGCGCCATCTTGAGCGTCTCGACGATGCGGTCGGCGATCGGGTCGGCGAGGTCGACCTTGAGCCCATCGAGAGCCGACGCGAGGTTGCCCGAGCCGAGGGCGCGACGCTCGAAGGTGCGGAACGCGAGCCGCGTCTCGGCAGGCCCGACTTCGGCGAGCGCCCCGACCGCTTCGGCGAGCGGCAACCCCGCACGGATGCCCGAGACCAGGTGATCGACGAGGTCGGGCCAGGCGAGGCGCAGCGTCTTGCGCAGCGCACGGGCCCGCGCTGACAACACGGCGAGCGGGACGGCAGCTCCGAGCCCGGCGGCGCCGAGGGCGAGGGCCGGCACGGGCGCGATGGCGAGCACAATCGCAGCGGCGACAAGCCCGCTGAGCACGCTCACCGCGATCGGAACCCCGACCGCCACCGTTCCGAGCCCGGCCTGCGCGAGGCGGGTGCGCCATCCGTCGAGGGGTGAGCGGCGCGGGCGGGCGGATGCCGTGCGCGGCCAGAGGAACGGCGACGCGATCAGCAGCAGGCCCACCCCGAACAGCAGCCCGGCCGCGATCGTCACTTCGACGTCCGCAGGTAGGCGGCGGGGTCGACGCCCGCGCGCTCGAACTTTGCGAGCTGCACGGGCATCGCGCCCGTTGCGACGAGACCCTTCGCGGTGCGCGTGAACAGCCACGTCGACTCGACGACGCCTTCGACCACACGACCCGTCGGGGCGACGATCTCGACGACGTGTCGGTGGCCGGTGCGGTCGAGTTCGGCATGCACGACCAGGTCGATCGATGAGGCGACGGTCGGCACGACGAACGACGCGTCGATGTTGCGGCCGGCGAGCAGCGGGAGGGTCGCGAGTTTCCGTAGCGCGTCGTCGCCCGAGTTGGCGTGCAACGAGCACATCCCGGGAAGACCTGAGTTGAGCGCGATCAACAGGTCGAGCGCTTCGGCTTCGCGCACCTCACCGACCACGAGGCGGTCGGGGCGCATCCGCAACGCCTCTTTCACGAGGCGTCGCAGGCTGACTTCGCCGGTTCCCTCGAGCGAGGCCTGGCGACACTGCAACGCGACCCAGTCGGGGGCGGCGACGGCGAGCTCGAAGGTCTCCTCGACGGTGACGATGCGCTCCTCGGGGCGGGCCGACGCGAGCAGCGCGCCGAGCATCGTCGTCTTGCCGCTTTGGGTGGCACCGGATACGAGGATGTTGAGCCCCGCCCACACGGCGGCGTGCAGAAACTCGGCGGCCTGCGCGGTGAGCGACCCGAGGCGCACGAGTTCACCCAGGTCGCGCATCCCGGAACGGAACTTGCGGATGTTGACCGCCCAATGCGCCCGCGTGATGTCGGGAATCGCGACGTGCAGCCGCGACCCGTCAGGCAGGGAGGCGTCAACGAAGGGGCTGCTGAGGTCGACGCGGCGACCGGTGGAGCGCAGCATCCGTTCGACGAGATCGCGAACGTCGGCTTCGGTGAGGTCGAGATGGATGCGCTCCGAGACGCCGTTGCGGGCGATGAAGATGCGGTCGGGGGCGTTGATCCACACCTCTTCTACCGTCGGGTCGTCGAGGAGCGGTTGCAGCGGCCCGAGTCCGGTGACGGCGGCGATGATCGTGCGGGCGGCAGCCTGCTCGTCGGCGATCAGCGGGGCGGTACCTCCGAGCGCGCGTTCCGAGTAGCTGCGCAGCTCTTCGCGAACGAAACGGTCGGCGAGGTCGGAGTTCGCTGCGAGGTCGACGCCCTCCCGGCGCACCCGCTCGCGCACCCGGTGGGTGATGAGGTCGACGGCTGCGCTCATCCCGCCATTGTGCGAACACGACGCCATCGGAAGCGGTCGTTCTCCACAGGAGGAACATCCGAGGCGCAGCGCGAACCTCGCCTGCTAGGCTGGCCAGAGTTGACTACGCATAAGCAACCGGAGCAAGAGATGGCTGCAAAGACTGTCGGCATCGCCGTCGCCGATGACCTCCGCCCTGCACTGGACGAGGTGGTCGAGCATTTCGGGCACGGCAACCGCAGTGAGTTTCTGCGGCTCGCTGTGCGCGACTACCAAGGTCGGCTTCGGCTCGAGCGGCTGCACGCGCTGCGCGAGGAAGCTCGATCCGAGCGTGGCGGCCGCGTCTACACGTCCGACGAAGTGCTCGACCTGATCCGCGAGACCGCCGCGTCGTGATCGACCCCGCGACGTCGGTCGTTTTCGACGTCAACGTCTATCTCGACTACATCCTCGGCGCGGACGGCTCCTGGCCGTTGCTGCCGGATGTGCCGCCGACGACCGACAATTCCGCGGCCGACGCTGTCTCCCTCGCGTTCGCGTCGCGCTTCCGGTTGTTCGCCTCGCCTCACGTCCTGCGCAACGTCGCTCGAGTCATGCGGGCCGCCGGACAGACGGACACCACGGTCGAGGGATTCGTCACCGCGATCGTGGAGATCTGCGAGTTCTCCGGCGGCGCGGTGATCGAACCGCAGCCCCGCGACCACGGGGTCACCGATCACGAGGACAACCTGATCGCCGCGCTGGTTAAGGATGCCGCGGTCGACGCCCTGATCCTGGTCACCTCCGATCACCATCTGCTCGACCTCGGGCCGAACTGGAACGGGCGACTCGTCATGCGCCCTCGCGACTTCGTTCGCCGAGTCATCGCCCGCTGAGTCGCACCTCGTCGATCCGCCTCTGGAGGAATCTCCGCTCAGGGTCGGAGGGCGCGAGCTCGAGGGCTCGCCGATAGTGCGGCAGGGCTTCGGCGAAGCGACCGCTGCGGCGCAAGAGATCGGCACGCGTCGCGGGGAGGAGGTGGTAACTGGCGAGACGCGCGTCGTAATCCAACACGTCGAGCAGCGCCAAGCCGGCATCCGCGCCGTCGGCCATCGCGACCGCGACGGCACGGTTGAGGTCGACGACGGGTGAGGGTGCGACTCGGGCGAGGCGACCGTACAGCTCGGCGATCCGAGCGAAGTCGGTCGCCGCAGCGGTCGCCGCCGTCGCGTGCTGTTGGGCGATCTGCGCCTGCAACTGGTAGCTGCCGACCACTCCGCCGAGCCGTTGCCGAACGGTCTCCGCCGACTCGAGAACCGCGACACCATCCGCGATGGCGGCATGATCCCAGAGACTCCGGTTCTGGTCTTCGAGCAGCACGAGATCACCGGCGTCGTCGACCCGCGTGCCCGTGCGGGACTGCTGGAACAGCTCGAGCGCGAGCAGTCCCAGCACTTCGGGTAGCTGCGGGGAATCGTGCATGAGGGTGACCATGAGCCGGGTCAGCCGGATCGCCTCATCCGCGAGCGGAGTCCGCACGAGCTCGGCGCCGCTGCCCGACGAGTACCCCTCGGTGAAGAGAAGGTAGAGCACGGCGAGCACCCCACTCGTGCGTTCGGGCAGCAGCTCGGGCGGCGGTACTCGGTAGGGGATGCCCGCGGCACGGATCTTCGCGCGCGCTCGCACCAACCGCTTCTGCATGGTCTGCTCAGTTGCCAGGAAGACGCGCGCGGTCTCGGCGACGCTCAGCCCCATCACGGTACGGAGGGTGAGCGCGACGCGGCTCTCCATCGCGAGCGCAGGGTGGCAGCAGGTGAAGATCAATCGCAGGCGATCGTCATCCAACGCGTCATCGGTGGTCGGCACATCCATCTCATCCCCTCTTTCGGCGTCGATTTCGATCTCACGCGCGAGTCGTGTCGCGGCCTTCTGTTCGGTCGACGCCCGCCGGTGCGCGTCGATGACGAGATTCTTTGAGACGGTGGTAAGCCACGCCGCAGGGTTGTCGGGGATGCCGCGTTGCGGCCAGGAGGTCAGCGCACGGGCGACCGCATCCTGGAAGCAGTCCTCGGAGAGCTCCCAGTCGCCGGTGAGCCGGATCAGCGTCGCGACGATCCGCAGGCGCTCGGATTCCGCCACCGTGGCGAGAATCCGGCTCACCTCGGCTGTCACTCGAACGGCCAGACTGGGCGAACCTCAACGCGGCCGAACCGAGCCATCGGATGCTTCGCTGCAATCTCGATCGCCTCGTCGAGGTTCTCGACGTCGATGAGGTCGAAGCCGGCGATCCATTCCTTGGTGTCGGCGAATGGGCCATCGGTGAGGATCGTCTGGCCGTCGCGCACCGTGACGGTGGTCGCGTCGGAGGCGGGCCGCAGCCGGTTGCCGACGCGGGAAACGCCACGTCTCTCGACGTCGGCGACCCACTCCTCGATGTTGTCTTCTTCGGGGATGTAGGGCGGTGCAGCGGGGTCGCTGACGATGAACAGCAGATATTCCATGGGCTTCTCCTTGAGCGGGCGAGGGGTCAGTCGGTGGGCGGCGTGTGCATGATGCGCCGGATCTCGATCGGCGAGTACTTGTTTTCGGCGAGCCGCCCGGCGATCTCGACGGCCCGCTCGCGATCGGCGACATCGACGATGTAGTACCCGCCGATCCACTCGGTGCCCTCGGTGAACGGGCCGCGCGTCGCGACCGGCTCGCCGTGGTGACGACCGATGACGGCGACGTCGTCGATGTCGAGTTCGTTGCCGTCTACGAGTTCGCCGGTTGCCGCCAGCTCGGCGAACAGGGCGCTGTGGGCCGCGTCGAGGTCGGTCTTCTCACCCTCTTCCCACGCCCTCTCGGCCGTCGCGTTCGAGTGAATGAGGATCATGTAGCGCATTGATGTTCCGCTTCCTGTCGAGGTCAACTACACCAGTACGACGTAGCGGGGTCGAGGAGGAGGACAGCCCTGGGACATCCGGTGCAAGCTAAAGGCGTGACCGACACCCGAGCCCCCGCGATCGTGTCGCTCGAACGCCTCCGAGCATCCCTCGCCGACGCGGGGCTCGATCTCCCCCTCGACGGGGCGGCGGAGCACCGCGAAAATGCCGCCGCGGCGGTGCGGCAGATCGACGACTACATCCGCCCTCGCCTCGCCGACCTCGACGCTCCGTTGCTCGCGGTCGTCGGCGGGTCGACGGGGTCGGGCAAGTCGACGATCGTGAATGCGCTCATCGGAACCCCCACGTCCCGGGTCGGCGTGATCAGGCCGACGACGCGGCAGCCGATTCTGGTGCATGCACCAGCGGATGCCGGGTGGTTCGCATCCGACCGCATCCTTCCCGGCCTCGCTCGGGTGCGCGGCACGATCAGCAGCCCCGGAACCCCCGCGTCGGCGGCCGGTGACTCACCGGCCGCGTCGCGCATCCACGAACTCATGCTGCTCGCACACGATCGGGTGCCGGCGTCGCTCGCGATCATCGACGCGCCCGACATCGACTCGGTCGCCGACGACAACCGCGCACTCGCGGCCCAACTGCTCGCCGCCGCCGACCTGTGGGTGTTCGTCACGACCGCCAACCGGTACGCCGACGCGGTGCCGTGGAAGCTGCTCGACGGTGCCGCCGCCCGGTCGCTCACGGTGGCAGTGATTCTCAACCGGGTGCCGCCGGGAGCGGTCGATGACGTGCTGCCCGACCTCAACCAGATGCTCGCCGCCCGCAACCTGGCCGACGCGCCCGTCTTCGTGATCGAGGAGCAACCACTCGACGACCTCGGGATGCTACCCACCTCTGCGGTCGAAGCGCCGAGAAGCTGGCTGACAGCGATCGCGGGCGACCGGGCCGAACGCACCCGCATCGCAGCCCGCACCCTGGGCGGAGCGATCGAAGATCTCGACCGCCGGGTGGGCGCGATCGCCGACGCCCGGCAGGCACAACTCGACTGGATCGCGGGCGTCGACGCGCTGGCCGCCACCGACTACCAAGCGGCCGTGGATGCCGTCGACGAGGCGACCCGCGACGGCGCGCTGCTGCGCGGTGAGGTGCTCGCCCGCTGGCAGGATTTCGTCGGAACCACCGACTTCTTCCGCAAGGTCGAGTCGTGGTTCTCGCGCACCCGCGACAGCGTCACCGCGTGGGTGCTGGGGCGGCCGAGCCCGGTGATCGACGTCGAGACGCAGATTGAAAGCGGGTTGCACGCCGTCATCATCGACGAAGGGGGTCGAGCCGCTGCGGCGACCTGGGCAGGGCTGCAACGCAGTGCCGCCGGACGCACGGTCGCCGAACGGCATCCCGAACTCGCGGCGCAGAGCCCTGGGTTCACCGACGCGGCGGCGGTGATGATCCGCGAATGGCAGGGCGCCTTGCTGCAACTCGTGCGCGACAACGCGGGCAACAAGCGCATCAAAGCCCGCGTGCTCTCCGCAGGGCTCAACGTCATGACCGTCGCTCTGATGATCGTGGTGTTCGCCTCCACGGGCGGGCTCACCGGCGGCGAGCTGCTGATCGCGGGTGGGTCGGCGGTGCTCGGTCAGAAGTTGCTCGAGACGGTGTTCGGTGAGGATGCCGTGCGCCGCCTCGCCGCGGAAGCTCGCCGCGACCTTCAGGAGCGCATGCAGAAGCTCTTCGACACCGAGCGTTCACGCGTGACGGCGGCACTCGAATCGTTGCGCTTCGGCTCCGCCCCCGAGTCGCTGCGACGGGAGTCGCGCGCTCTGCTCGACGACGTGCGGGCGGCCGCGGGATCCGACTCGTGACCGTCTCGCTCGACGACCGGCTGACCGCGCTGCGCACCCTGCGTGCGGCGGGGGGCGACAACATCCCGGCACCGCTCGCCACCGAAGCGGATGCCGTGCTGACCCGGGCCGGTCGTCGTCGCGAGCTCTCGCCCGGTTCCACCGTCGTCGGGGTGTTCGGGGCCACCGGGTCGGGCAAGTCGAGCCTCGTCAACGCGCTCGTCGGCGCCGAGGTCGCGCGCACCCACGTGCGGCGCCCCACCACCTCGGAGGCGCTCGCGGTGACCTGGGACCCGGAGGGCGCCGTCGACCTGCTCGACTGGCTCGAGGTGCGCGACCGCGTGGTGCGGGAAGATCCTCTCGACCCGCGGGCACGACAACTCGTGCTGCTCGATCTGCCCGACTTCGACTCGATCGAGAGCGGCAACCGGGCGATCGCCGAACGGCTCGCGGCCCAGGTCGACGCGTTGGTCTGGGTGGTCGACCCGCAAAAGTACGCCGACGACGTGCTGCACGCGCAGTTCATCACCCCGCACGCGCGGCACTCCGAGGTCACGCTCATCGTGCTCAACCAGGTCGACCTGCTGAGCGCCGCCGACGTGCCGAAGGTCGTGGCGTCGCTGAAGCAGATCGTCGACCGCGACGGCATCCCGAAGGCGACGGTGCTGCCCGTGAGCGCCCGCACCGGGCACGGCATGCTTGCGTTACGCAAGGCGATCGGCGATCTCGCTGCCACCCGCAGCGCCCGGGATGCCCGGCTCGCCGCCGACATCGCCGCGCTCGCCGACCGGCTCGAGTCTCCGGGCGTCGTCGGCCGCCTTGACGCCAGGGCCCGATCCCGCCTCCTCGAAGAGATCGGCGTCGCGGCGGGAGCCGACGTGGTTGCCCGTGCCGTCGCCGGGTCGTACCGCAAACGCTCCGCACAGGCGACCGGGTGGCCGGTCGTTTCGTGGATCGCCCGCCTGCGCGCCGACCCGCTCACCCGACTCGGCCTCGGCCCGAAACGCACGGGCGGCGACCCCGCGGTACACCGCACGAGCCTGCCGCCGCCGAACGCCGCCGCGAAGGCCAAGGCGTCGATCGCGGTGCGCGAGTTCGCCGACACCGCCGCCGACGGGCTCACCGAGACCTGGCGCGGCACTCTGCGATCCGATGCCGAACGCTCCCTCGAGACGCTGCCCGAAGCCCTCGACCTCGCGATCGCCCGCACCCGATTGCCCGCCCGCGGGTCGTGGTGGTGGGCGATCTTCGCCATCCTGCAGTGGCTCGTGGTGCTGGCCGGTCTCGTCGGCGCGGGCTGGCTGCTCGCCGCCGCACTGCTGCCCCGCATCGGGATGCCCGCACCCGAGATCCCGCAGGTCGAAGGATGGGCGGTGCCAACCCTGCTGATCGTCGGCGCCGTGCTCGCCGGCATCCTGCTCGGTCTTCTCGGTGGGGTGCTCGGCGCGATCACGGCGGCCAGCAGGCGACGTCGCGCGCGCAAGCGGCTGCTCGCCGAGATCGAGAAGGTCGTGGCAGAGAAAGTCGTCGCCCCACTCGAAGCCGATCTGCAGCGTGCGCGCGACTTCGCCGCCGCGCTCAGGGTCGCCGGCAGCTAGGCGCGGGACAACCGCACCCGCACGGCGAGCGCGGCACAGAGGATGACGACGAGTCCGCCGAGCAGCAGCGGGAGCGTGAGCTCCTCGCCGAGCAGCAGCGCCGCCCAGGCGAGCGTCAGCACGGGTTGCACCAGCTGCACCTGGCTGACCCTCGCGACCGGTCCGATCGCGAGGCCGCGGTACCAGGCGAAGAACGCGACATACATGCTGACCACCGCCAGGTAGGCGAACGACGCCCACTCAACCGGCGTGGCATCCGGGGGATGCAGCGCCCACGAGATCACCGTCAGCACCGTCATCACCGGGGCGGCGAGCACGAGTGCCCACGAGATCGTCTGCCACGCGCCGAGCTCCCGCGAGAGGAGTGCGCCTTCCGAGTAGCCGAGCGCGGCGGCGATGACGGCGCCGAAGAACAACAGGTCGGTCCACACCGGCGGCCCGAATCCGTCGGCCTGCAGCGACGCGAAGACGAGAGCCGCGACGGCGCCGAGAGCGGCGAAGATCCAGAACGGCAGCGGTGGCCGTTCGTGCCCGCGGATGACGGCGAACACCGCGGTCGCCGCCGGCAACAGGGCGATCACGACGGCGCCGTGGCTCGCGGACGCCGTGGTGAGCGCGTACGAGGTGAGCAGTGGGAAGCCCGCGATCACCCCCGCCCCGACGAGCGCCAGCCGCCACCACTGCGACCCGCGTGGTCGGCGCTGCCGGGTGATGCCCAGCACGAGGGCGGCGAGGATGGCCGCGATGACGGCCCGGCCCGCCCCGATGAACAGCGGCGACAGCCCGCCGACCGCGATGCGGGTCAGCGGCAGGGTGAGCGAGAACGCCAGCACCCCGACGAAGCCCCAGAGGAGTCCGAAACGGGATGCGGGCATCCTCGGACTCTACGGTTGACCCCGGTCAGCCTCTCAGAGCCGATCGGCGACAAGTGGCTCCCGCACCCCGTCGGCGAAACGCGCGATTTGGCCCAGCACCTCCGGGTCACTGAGAATGCGCAGGTGCCCCAGCCCCTCGGTGAGCATCAGCTCGGTCGGCCCGTTGTGCGCTTCGGCAATCAGCTCCGACTGCTGCGGGTCGACGACCGGGTCGCGCCGGTCGTGCACCACGAGGAGCGGGGTGCGGATGTCGGCGGGGTCGAGTTCGGCCACGAAGCGGTGCCAGATGTCGTCGACCTGCGGAAACGTGCGTCGCTCGATCCGAGAGCGCAGGCCGGCCCGGGCGCGGCCGGTGAGACCAGCCAGACGCGCGAACTCGTTGAGGATCTCGTCGACGTCGTGAACTCCCGCGACGGTCACGAGCCGGCTGGCGAGAGCCCCCTCGCGCACGGCGAGGAAGGCCGCGAGCGCGCCAAACGAGTGGGCGACGATCGTGTCGAATCCGCCGTGCCGGGCGCTCAACCGGGTGATGATCTGGGCGTAGTCGAGCACCGTCGTGAAGGTTCCCGACGAGGCGCCGTTGCCGGGTGCGTCGAAGGCGACGATGGTGCGGTTGGGCGACTCGAGTTCGCGGACAACCGCTGAGAAGCGCGACGCGCGGCTGCGCCAACCGTGTACGAGCAGCACGATCTCAGGGCCACGACCCCAGGTGTACGTCGCGACGCGGGTTCCGGCGAGGTCGAGCGTGGCGCGCGCCGCGCGGGAGTGCACCTCCGCATCGTGCGGGCGCACGCACTCGGGCCTGCCGAGGTTGCGCCAGAGCCGGTAGCCGAGTTCGGCGGCGAGCGGCGAGGCGATGACGCTGAGCACCTTCAGGGTGGTGCGAGCGGCGCGGGGGGCGAAGGCCATGGGTCTCTCCATCTATCCGTACGATCGTTCGTATATAATCAGAACGAACGATCGTACGCAAGGTGGAAGATGGATGTCATGACCGTGACCGATGGACGTCGGGCGCGCGGGGATGTCTCTCGCCAGGCCGTGATGGCGATCGCCGTCGACCTCGCCACGGTTTCGGGACTCGACGGTCTGTCGATCGGGGGCCTCGCCTCGGCGGTGTCGATGAGCAAGGGCGGCATCGCGGGGCTGTTCGGCTCCAAAGAGGAGCTGCAACTCGCCGCCGTCACCTCGGCCGCTGAGATCTTCCAGCGCGTCGTCATCGTGCCCGCGCTCACCGCTCCGGCCGGCCTCCCCCGCCTCCACGCACTGATCGAGGCATGGCTCGACTACAGCGAGAACCGCGTATTTTCGGGAGGTTGCTTCTTCGCCGCCGCGACCGCCGAGTACCGCTCGCGCCCCGGTGCCGTTCGAGATGCGGTCGCGGCGAACCTCCGCCGGTGGCACGAGTTCCTCGCGGGGGCGATCACCCGGGCGGTCACCACCGGAGATCTCGCCGAAGGCACCGACCCGACGCAGCTTGCCTTCGAGATCAGCGCAATGCTGGATGCCGCCAACGACCAGTCGCTTCTGTTCGACTCCGCGAAACCCTACGCCCGCGCACGCACGGCAGTCGACGCGCTGCTCGCCCGCCAGCTGACCGCTAGAGCCGCCCGGCCCACCTGAGCACGCGCATCGCACGCAGGGCGTTCCACCGCAGGGCGTGGTCGTCGCCGACATCGCCGTCGAGGTGGCGGTGGCTGATCACCTTACGTTCGACGAGCGGCCAGCGGCCGTCGGCATCCCGTGCCTGTTCCACGCGGTCGAGCGCCTCGCTCACCCGCGGGTCGGGCGGGTCGCCGACGCGACGGAAGTGGTCGAGGGCGCGCAGGATGTCGTAGCGCCAGCGCTGCGGAAGCCCGAATTCGAGGTACCCGTCATCCACGATCTCGCCGGAGCGCTTCGACCGGAACAGGCCACGCTCGAGCAGGTACTGCTCCCCGCGGACCCGGGCA
>NZ_JANMSQ010000045.1:0-1810 GCF_031389465.1 Pseudolysinimonas sp. | reverse complement strand
GGTTGCCGCGCTCGTTCCCAAGCAAGAGCTCGAAGGCGACATGGGTGACTCACTGCCCGGCCTGCAGGCCCGCCTCATGTCGCAGGCGCTGCGCAAGCTCACCGGTGGCCTCAACTCGACGCAGACCACGATGATCTTCATTAACCAGCTGCGCGAGAAGATCGGCGTGTTCTTCGGCAGCCCCGAGACCACCGCGGGCGGCAAGGCGCTCAAGTTCTACGCGTCGGTGCGTCTCGACATTCGCCGCATCGAAACCCTGAAAGACGGAACGGATGCCGTCGGCAACCGCACCCGCGTCAAGGTCGTCAAGAACAAGATGGCCCCGCCCTTCAAGCAGGCCGAGTTCGACATCCTGTACGGCACCGGGATCTCCCGCGAAGGCAGCCTGATCGACTACGGCGTCGAGCACGAAATCGTGCGCAAGTCGGGTGCCTGGTACACCTACGACGGCGACCAGCTCGGTCAGGGCAAAGAGAACGCTCGCGCGTTCCTGATCGAGAACCCCGACATGGCGAACGAGATCGAGCAGAAGATCCTCGGCAAGCTCGGGGTTGGCGCCGCAGGCAAAGCCGCCGCGGCTGCGGAAGCCTCGAACGTCGCCTCCATCATGCCGGTTGCGGGTAAGGCGGCAGTCGACAAGGCTCCCACCGAAGCCCCCGAGCCCGCCGCTCTCAAGGCGCCCGCTCTCATGGCATCGGGGGAGTAGACCCCCCATGGAACGGCTCGACGACGGCGCCCTCGCGCGCGTCACTTACCTCCCGGGCGTGAAGCCCGTCGAGGTGCTGCCCGTCGAGGTTTTGGCAGTCGAGGCCTCGGCCCGGGAAGCCCCCCTTCCCGAACCGGTGTCGTCGAGCCGTTCCGGTTCTTCAGGCGAACCCGAAGCACCGCCGCCCGGTGCCGCGCGCAACGTGTCGATCAGTGCGCTCGCCCGCCGTGGGCTCTCTCGCCGCGAGCTCGAGCGTCACCTGCGAGACCGGGATTTCACCGACGACGAGATCTTCGACGAGGTCGCCCGGCTCGAGAGCGACGGCTATGTCGACGACATCGCCCTGGCGCAGAACCTCGTCGGCACGCTGCAGGAGCGCAAGGGGCTCGGTCGTTCGGCGATCGCGGCAGAACTGACGCGGCGGCTTCTCGCTCCGGCAGCGATCGAGTACGCACTCGACCTCGTCGACACGGGCGACGAACTATCGCGCGCTCGCGAGATCGCGGTCAAACGAGCGGGCCAGCTCCGCCACCTCGACCGCGACACGGCTGTTCGTCGGCTGAGCGCCTACCTCGCCCGACGTGGTTATGGCGGCAGCACGATCCGGGCGGCGGTCGATCAGGCGCTGCCGTCGAGCTTGCGGCGCGGTGTCGCATTCCGTTGACCCCTCACCACCGCTAAAGTGACGGGCATGACAATTCGTCGCACCCTTGCAACCGCGTCCGCAACACTTCTCCTGCTCGCCTCGCTGACGGCCTGCTTCGGGATCCCCAGCCTCCCCGGTGGCAACACCGGTGGTGACACCGACACCATCGACCTCACCGGCACCTCGTGGAGCGGCGTCGACTCCGACGGCGACGCGTGGGGCATCGAGTTCCAGAGCGACGGCACGATCGGCCTCAACTACAACGGAGACGCGTACGATGACGCGACCGACACCTGGGCCGTGAGCGGTGGCACGCTCGACATCCACGTGGCGTTCACCGACGGCGACGTCGACCTGACCGGACCGGTGGCCGAAGGCTCGATCGACCTCGACGGCAGCTACACGGGTGGAACGTTCACCCTCACCATCACGCAGGACTAGTTGTTTCACGAAGGGGC
>NZ_JANMSQ010000035.1:0-21483 GCF_031389465.1 Pseudolysinimonas sp. | reverse complement strand
TACGTCGTGCGGCTCGCCGCGGAGATGTGCTCGCCTTCTGCACCCGGGAGTCGCTAGAGTCGGCGGCGGTACGACGATCGTCGTTCCCTGTAGATCTCAAGGAGATTCACCTATGACCACCCCTGCTCCCGCTCCGGCCCCCGGCCCCGCGCCCGTCGCCGACGGAAAGACCCTCGGCATCGTCGGTCTCGTCCTGGCGTTCGTGTTTTCGCTTGCCGGTCTGATCGTCAGCATCATCGCCCGCAAACAGTCGAAGGCCGCTGGCGTCGAGAACACCCCGGCGACGATCGGCATCATCGTTAGCATCATCGGCCTCGTCATCGGCGTGATCGCGATCATCGCCAACATCGCGCTGTTCGCGACCCTCGGTGTCGCGAGCTACACCACGTACTGATCCCTTCGGGAATTGGTGAAGAGTCGGAGCGCGCCCACGGGCCGCTCCGACTCCTCCGTTTCGGACGCGCACCTGGGCACCTTGTCCCGGGGTCGCTAGTGTCGGTGGCGAACCAGTTTGCCCTCTGATGGGCGCGTGCGCCGAGTATGGCCCGGGCGTTCACGACATCAGCCGTCGGCGGGCGTGGATAGAGTTCTGTCGTGACTACGCCCGCCGTCGTCGGCGATACCGATCGAGCCCTCGGGGTCGTCGGACTGGTTTTGCGATCGCCTTCTGGCCCATCGGCATCGCGGTGAGCATTGTGGCGATCGTACGTTCGAGCCGCGCCGGTCGGGTCAGCCGCGCCGCCCTGCTCGGACTCGTGGTCGGCATCCTGGCGTTTCTTGCGACAGCCGCTCTCGCCTCCGTCTAGCAGCATCCCCCACATGCTGAGCGCGCGCTACGCCCCCGCCGAGCGGGTGTCGCTCGGGCTCGTGCTCGCGCCCCTTCGGCAGGGAGCGGGCGACCCTACTTGCCGGCGTGACGAATCCGGCTGGTGGCTGGCTCTGGCGACCGCCGGCGGCGTGGCGACGCTTCGGCTGCGTGAGGTGGTGGGGGCGGTGGAGGCGATGGCCTGGGGCCCGGGAGCCGAGTACGCGATCGCCGGCGTTCCCGATCTGCTTGGTGCGCGGGACGAGACGAGCGGCTTTGATCCGACGCGACACCCTGTGGTCGCCACGCTGCACGGGCGGTTCCCGGGGCTGCGGCTGACGCGGGCAGCCCGCGTCATGGCGTTCCTCGTGCCGACGGTACTGGGGCAGAAGGTCAGCGGTCTCGAGCAGAAACGCGCCTGGCGCGGGTTGGTGCTGCAACACGGCGAGCCGGCTCCGGGCCCGGCACCGGCCGGGATGCGGGCCGCGCCGGTGCCTGCCGTATGGAAGCGGGTGCCCTCGTGGGAGTGGCACACCGCGGGTGTCGGACCCCGGCGTTCCGACACTGTCATGCGGGCGGTCGCGGTGGGTGACGCTCTTGAACGCACCGTGACGATGGATGCGGCCGAGGCATCCCGGCGCCTCCGCACGATCCCGGGCATCGGGGTGTGGACCGCCGCTGAGACGGTGCAGCGCTCGCACGGCGACCCGGATGCGGTGAGCGTCGGCGACTCCCACGTGAGCAAGCGCGTCGGCTGGGCCCTCACCGGCAAACGGGTCGACGACGACGGGATGCTCGAGCTGCTGGAACCCTGGCGCGGCCATCGGCAGCGCGTCGTGCGTCTGATCGAGGCTGCCGGGATCGGCTACGAACGGCACGGGCCACGGATGACGATCGTCGACAACCGCCGACGCTGATCGCCGCGTGCGGCTGTGCGCAGCCGACATCCGGCTTTCCGTTCAGCGGCTGAACAGGTTAGCTGCCCCCATGGATCCGATTCGGCGCTTCTCCCGCATGTTGCGCATCTCGGTCGGAGCGCGCCGCCGGGCGCCGCTCGACGTGCACGAGGTGTCGATCGTGCACGACCGCGTCTGGCCGACCGACCTCGACGAGCTGCGGCACATGAACAACGGCGTCTACCTGTCGCTGCTCGACCACGCGCGACTCGACCTCATGCTGCGTTCGGGTGCGTGGCGGAAGCTACGTGCCGAGAAGGTCTACCCCGTTGTGACGGCGCAGTCGATCGCCTACCGCAAGTCGCTCGAACTCGGGCAGCGGTTCCAGATCGAATCGCGCATCATCGGCTACGACGACCGGGCGGTCTACATCGAACAACGGGTCGTCTCGAAGAGCGAGATGTACGCGCGCGCGTTCGTGCAAGGCCGATTCCTGCGGGATGCCGGCGGCGTAGCGCCGATCCAAGAGGTCGGCGACATCGTCGGCGTCGTGACTGCCGATCTTCCGGCGCCCGAGTGGCTCAGCGAGTGGTCGGCAGAGGTCACCCTGCCCTCGACCCGGCAGCCTGCTCCCTCCGACTGGAGCTAGGCGCCCTCGAGCACGGCCATCGCGGCGTTGTGACCGCCGATTCCGCTGACGGCGCCGCCACGCTGAGCGCCCGACCCGCAGCGCAGGATGCGGGAGTGCTCGGTGGCGACGCCCCAGCGCTCGGCAGGCGTGCTCAGAGGCACGTCGTCTTCCGCGAACGGCCAGTCGAGCGGTCCGTGGAAGATGTTGCCACCGGGCATCCGTAGGGCGTGTTCGAGGTCGAGCGTCGTCTTCGTCTCGATGCACGGGCGGCCGTCGCCGTCGGCAAGCACGAGGTCGGCCAAAGGTTCGCCGAGCACCGCGTCGAGGGAGCGCAGCACGGCGGCCTCGAACTCGGAGCGTCGTGCCTGGTTGTTCCCCTCGTCGACCAACCGGTCGGGTGCCTGCAGTGCGAACACGGTGAGGGTCTGCGCCCCGGAGGCGCGGAGTTCGGGCGAGAGGATGCTCGGGTCGGTGAGCGAGTGACAGTAGACCTCGCACGGCATCGGGTCAGGCACGCGCCCGGCGACCGCTTCGGCGTACGACGCCTCGAGCCGGTCCCATCCTTCATTCGCATGGAACGTGCCGCCGAATGCCGCCGCCGGATCCACAGCGGCGTCGCGCAGCCGCGGAAGGCGCTTCAGCAGCAGGTTGACCTTCACCTGGGCACCCTCGGGGCGGGGAGCCGTTTCACCGAGCAGCCGGGCCAGCTCGAAGGGTGCTACCCCCGAGAGCACGGTATCGGCGGCGACTCGGTGTTCCTCGTCCCCGCGGCGATAGGTCACCTCGCCGTCGGGGGTCAGCGCCGTCACCTCGGCATCCGACACGAGGTCGGCGCCCGCCTCGACGGCCGCGCGCCACAGTTCCCCGCTCACCGCGCCCATGCCGCCGACGGGCACATCCCAGTCGCCCGTTCCGCCGCCGATCACGTGGTACAGGAAACAACGGTTTCCGTGCAGCCCGGGGTCGATCGGCGGAGCGAAGGTGCCGATGAGGGCGTCGGTCGCGACAACCCCGCGCACGAGGTCGTGAGCGAACGCCGCCTCGATGGTCCGCCCGACGGGCTGCTCGATGAAGGCATCCCAGGTGGCGTCGTCGCCGAGCAGTCGCCGCGCTTCGGACCGGGTCGGCAGGGGTTCGGTGACGGTGGGGAAAAGCGCGGCGGCGAGCCGGGAGGTCGCGTCGGAGAACGACCCCCAGGCGTCGGCATCCGGGCCTGCCCCGATCGCGGCGAACGATGCCGCCGTAGCCGCCGGGTCGCCGGTGTCGACGAGCAGCCCGGTGTCGGCGCCCGGCTTCGGCGTGTACGACGAGTAGCGCCGACGGGCGAGGCGGATGTCGAGCCCGAGGTCGCCGATGATGCGCTGCGGCAGCAGGCTCACCAAGTAGGAGTAGCGGGAAAGCCGTGCCGAGACACCGGGGAAGGCGTCGGCCGAGACAGCGGCACCGCCGAACGACGAGAGGCGCTCGAGCACCACGACACTTTTGCCGGCGGCGGCCAGATAGGCGGCGGCGGTGAGGGCGTTGTGTCCGCCGCCGATGATCGCGACGTCGACGGCGCGGGTCACGCGGCGCCGGCGGACGCGTTCGCCGCTTCGGCCTCGCAGGCGGCGTTGAGCTTCGCCAGCACCCGGGACGTCGCCCGCAGCATGGTCTGCTTCTCACCCTCGTCGAGCTCGTCGAAGAACAGGTCGCGGATCGCGGTCGCGTTTTCGCGCATCGCTCCGAGAAGTGCCCGCTTGCCCTCGGCGGCGAGAGTCACCCAGGTACCGCGGCCGTCACTCTCGCAGACGACGCGCTTGACGAGTCCGCGAGCCTCCATGCGCGCGACCTGATGCGAGACCCGGCTCTTCTCCCAGGCGAGCAGGTCGCCGAGCTCGCCGGTGCGCATCCGCCGCTCAGGGGCTTCGAAGAGCGTCACGAGGATGCCGTAGTCGGCCTGCGAGATGCCGGCGTCGCGCTGCAGTTGACGGTCGAGTTCGCGAGAGAGCTGTTCGTTCATGGCGCGCATGGTGTGCCACAGGTCCCAGTCGGCGTTCGGAACTTCGGAGACGGTCGACATGGTCCGATGTTACTCGGCAGAACTGGTTGACACATCTTCTTTCCATCCTGTCGCCTGGGCCGGCGCGCTCCGCGACGTTCGCGCGTCGAAGGCGCGCTCGCCGCAACCTGAACACCGGCTGGGTGTCGCCCGTCCGATCCCTGACGGCGGCATCCGGCGGCCTAGTCTCGGAGTCATGCCGCATTTGCGCCCGAGCGATCTGCCGTCGTTCGAAGCCATCGAGCAGCAGGTGCGCCAGTGGCTCGAGGCAAGCGCCGATGCGCCGGTCGACCCGGGGGCCGAGCGGCTCGCGGGATTGCTCAAGGATCCGCGTGGCCTCGAGTTCACCCTCGGCTTCGTTGACCGAGTGATCCGACCCGAAGACCGCCGCGTGGCCGCGCGCAACCTCGAGCGGCTCTCGCGTCGGGTCCCGCAGTTCCTCCCCTGGTACCTGCGCATCGCCGTCGTGGCGGGCGGCGGCTTCGGGATTCTGCTGCCGCGGCTTGTCATCCCGATCGCACGGTGGGTGTTCCGGCATCTCGTGCGGCACCTCGTCGTCGACGCGACCCCGAAACGGCTTACCCGTACCCTCGGCAAGCTGCGGCAACCAGGGGTGCGGCTCAACGTCAATCTGCTCGGTGAGGCGGTGCTCGGCGAACAGGAGGCGACGCGTCGGCTCGCCGGAATCGCGGACCTGCTCGCCCGGCCCGACGTCGACTACGTCTCGGTCAAGGTCTCGTCGATCGCGAGCCAACTCCCGGCCTGGGGCTTCGACGAGGCCGTCGAGCGCGTCGTCGAGAAGCTCATTCCGCTCTATGAGCAAGCCGCCCGGGCGCGCGGACAGAAGTTCATCAACCTCGACATGGAGGAGTACCGCGACCTCGACCTGACGATCGCGGTATTCACCCGGCTGCTTGCTCGGCCCGAGCTGACCGACCTCGAGGCGGGCATCGTGTTGCAGTCCTACCTGCCCGATGCGCTGCCGGCACTCGAGCGGCTCACCGGGTGGGCGCGTGATCGGGTGGCCGCCGGAGGGGCCGGAATCAAGGTGCGCATCGTCAAGGGCGCCAACCTCGCGATGGAGGGCGTCGACGCGACCGTGCACGGCTGGCCGCTGGCGACCTGGGGCTCGAAGGTCGAGACCGACGCGCACTACAAGCGGATGCTCGAATACGCCCTGCGCCTCGAGAACACCGACGCCGTACGGATCGGGGTAGCCGGCCACAACCTGTTCGACCTCGCGTTCGCCCACCTCCTCGCAGAGAGCAGGGGGGTGTCGCGTCGCGTCGAGTTCGAGATGCTGCTCGGAATGGCCCCGGCGCTCGCCGACGCAGTGCGGGCCGACGCGGGCGGCGTTCTGCTCTACACGCCCGTTGTCGCGCCCGACGAGTTCGACGCGGCGATCAGCTACCTCGTGCGCCGGCTCGAAGAGAACGCCAGCCCGGCGAACTTCCTGCCCGCACTCGTCGACCTTGACCTTCCCGAAGTCTTCGAGCGCGAGGCCGGTCGGTTCGCGGCGTCGCTCGAGCTGCTGAACCGCCGGGTGCCCACCGCCTACCGGGTGCAAGACCGCTCCCATCCGGTGGTGCCGCGAGCGCCCGAGTCGTTCGCGAACGAGCCCGACTCCGATCCCGCCGCACCGGGCAACCGGGCCTGGGCGCGCGACGTGCTCGGTCGTGCCGGGTCGTCGACCCTGGGCCGCGAAACGCTCGCTGCATCCCGACTGACCGACGTCGACCTGGTGGCAGACCGGGTGCGGCGGGCCGCGGCCGCGGGTGCTCATTGGGGCGGGACTCCGGGCAGCACGCGCGCTGAGTATCTCGATCGCGCGGGCGAGGTGCTCGCAGCGTTCCGCAGCCGGTTCATCGAGGTCATGATCGCCGAAACCGGCAAGACTCTCGCCGAAGCGGATGTCGAGGTCAGCGAGGCAGTCGACTTCGCCCACTACTACGCCGATCGCGCCCGCGAGCTCGCCGGCATCCAGGGCGCCGTCTTCCGGCCGGTGGCGCTGACAGTCGTGACCCCGCCGTGGAACTTCCCGGTGTCGATCCCGGCGGGCGGAGTGTTGTCGGCCCTCGCCGCCGGCAGTGCCGTGCTGTTGAAGCCGGCGCCCCAGGCCGGGCGGTGCGGCGCGGTGCTGGCCGAAGCCCTCTGGGAGGCGGGGGTGCCTCGCGAGGTGCTCGGGCTCGTCGACGTCGGCGAAGGTGACGCCGGTCGCGCGCTCATCACCGCCCCCGAAGTCGGCCGCGTGCTGCTCACCGGGTCGATCGAGACCGCCGCTCTCTTCGCGTCCTGGCGTCCCGACCTGCCGCTCTTCGCCGAGACGAGCGGCAAGAACGCGATCATCGTCACGCCGAGCGCCGACCTCGACCTCGCCGTGGCCGACATCGTGAAGAGCGCCTTCGGCAATGCCGGGCAGAAGTGCTCCGCTGCATCGCTCGCCATCCTGGTTGGCTCGGTCGGCACTTCCGACCGGTTCCGCCGACAGCTGGCGGATGCCGTCACGAGCCTCGCCGTCGGCCCGCCGAGCGACCCGGCGACCCAGATCGGCCCACTGGTGGAGCCAGCGACCGGCAAACTCGCGCGCGGACTGACGAAACTCGGCGACGGCGAGAGCTGGCTGGTCACACCGCGTCAGCTCGATGCAACCGATCGGCTGTGGTCACCGGGCGTTCGGGATGGCGTTCAGCCCGGAAGCGACTTCCAGCGCACCGAGTTCTTCGGTCCGGTGCTCGGGCTCATGACAGCGTCGACGTTGACCGAGGCGATCGCGCTGCAGAATGCGACGGACTACGGACTCACCGCCGGCATCCATTCCCTCGATGTGCGCGAGGTTGCGGTGTGGCTCGAGGGGGTCGAGGCGGGCAACCTGTACGTCAACCGGCCGATCACCGGGGCGATCGTGCGGCGGCAGCCGTTCGGCGGGTGGAAACGCTCGTCGGTCGGCCCGGGCGCGAAGGCGGGCGGGCCCAACACCCTGTTCGTGCTCGGCGACTGGCTTCCGGAAGCGGGCGAGCCGAGCGACGACCTCACCCTCGACGGACTCGACGACCGCGTGCGCACCGTGATCGAAGAGTTCCAGCCGGTGCTCGATTTTCCGAGCTTCGACGCGGTCCGGCGGGCGGCATTCGACGACCAGGAATGCTGGACGCGCGAGTTCGGCCGCAGCCACGACCCGTCGGCACTCGGCGTCGAGCGCAACGTGTTCCGCTACCGCCCGACCGAGGTCGTGCTGAGGCTCGCCGAGAACGCACCCCTCGCCGACCTGGCGCGTCTGCTGTGCGCCGGCGTTCGTGCCCGGGCGAAGCTGCTCGTCAGCACCGCGACGCCCCTGCCGGCCGGACTGCTTCCGCTCGTCGACGACGGCACCCCGCTGGGCCGCTCGCCGCTGGGCATCCTCGGCGTGAAAGTCGAGACCGACGCCGCATTCCTGGTGCGATCCGCGGAAGGGCTGCCCTCCCGCATCCGCCTGATCGGTGGCGACCCTCTGGCTCTCGCGACGGCCCTCGGCGGCTCACCCGACGTCGCCGTCTGGTCGGGCGCGGTGACCCTGGCCGGGCGGATCGAGCTGCTGCCGTTTCTGCGTGAACAGGCGGTGTCGATCACCGCGCACCGCTTCGGCACCCCCGACCGCGACTTCGGCTCCCTCGTCGTCTGAGGGTCACCTCAGCTCATGAGATATCCCATTTGGGATATCTCACCCCGAACGACATCCCATGTGGGATGTCTCACACCGGCACTCAGTCGTAGGAGCGATGCACGAGGCGCGAGAGCACGATGGCGCTTCGGGTGTGGTCGACGGTGGGGGCGATGCGGATGCGCTCCAGGGCGTCTTCGAGGCTCGGGATGTCGCGGGAACGCACGTGCACGATCGCGTCGGCGTCGCCGGTGACCGTCGCGGCATCTTGCACTTCGGGCACGGCGGAGAGGATGCGACGCAGCTCCTCGGGCGCGACGGTGCCGCGGCAGAACAGTTCGACGTACGCCTCGGTGGCGAGGCCGTCGACGATCGGGTCGACCTGCACGGTGAAGGCGCGGATCACCTTGTCGGCGACGAGCCGGTCGACGCGCCGCTTCACCGCGGACGCGGAGAGGCCGATTCGGTCGCCGATATCGCCGTAGCCGGCGCGGGCGTTCTGACGGAGCAGATCGATGATCCCGTAGTCGAGGTTGTCCACGAACCGAGGGTACGCCGGATCCTTGCGCGAGCCGAGGCGGATTCGCGTCAGACGTGCGTGCTGCGCCCGGAATATCCGGATGCGTGCGTGCGATGCTGGCTGTATGCGTCAAGTCGCCGCCGCGCTGGCTAGTGAGGGACCCGCCGCCGTTGAGCGGGTCGCGGTGCACAAGACCGTGCTCATGTGCCGCCCGGATCACTTCACCGTGAGCTACCGAATCAACCCGTGGATGCATCCCGAAAAGCCCACCGACACCGCGCTCGCCGTGCGGCAGTGGGAGGAGTTGTACCGTATCTACGAGGGGCTCGGCTTCGACGTCGAGCTGATCGACCCGCTGCCCGGGCTGCCCGACATGGTCTACGCGGCGAACGGCGGGTTCACCCTCGACGGGATCGCCTACGGTGCGCGTTTCCAGTACGACGAGCGCGGCCCCGAAGGGCCGGCGTACATGGACTGGTTCCGGTCGCACGGCTTCGAGGTCGTTGAGCCGGTGTCGATCAACGAGGGCGAAGGTGACTTTCTGCTGGTCGGGGAGCGCATCCTGGCCGGAACGGGCTTCCGCTCGGATGCGGGTTCGCACGACGAACTCCGCCGGATCTACGGGCGGGAGGTCGTCACGTTGACGTTGATCGACCCCGCGTTCTACCACCTCGACACCGCGATTGCGGTGCTCGACACCGTTTCGCACGCGGGCGCCGGCAACATCGCCTACCTGCCGAAGGCGTTCGACGAGGCTTCGCAGCAGATCATCCGCGACCTCTATCCGGATGCCGTGACGGTGAACGACGACGACGCCGCGGTGCTCGGGCTCAACAGTTTCAGTGACGGCAAGAACGTCGTCATCGCCTCACGCGCCGTCGGGTTCGAGGAGTCGCTCCGCGAGCGCGGCTACACCCCGATCGGCGTCGACCTCTCCGAGCTGCTGCTCGGCGGTGGCGGAGTGAAGTGCTGCACCCTGGAACTGAGACGGTAGGGACTTGCGCCGATGAGCACCAGGACGGGCATCTCCTCCGAGGCCGCGATCGAGCTGGTCGAGCGGTTCGGCGCGCACAACTACCACCCCCTCCCCGTCGTTGCGGCGTCGGCCGAAGGGGCGTGGATCACCGACCCCGAGGGCAACCGGTATCTCGACTGCCTGGCCGCGTACTCCGCGGTGAACTTCGGGCACGGGCATCCCGTGCTGCTCGCGGCCGCGCGGGAACAACTCGACCGGGTCACCCTCACCAGCCGGGCCTTCCACAACGACCGGCTCGGGCCGTTCCTCGCCGCTCTCGCACGTCTGGCGAAGAAGGACATGGTGTTGCCGATGAACACCGGCGCCGAAGCGGTCGAGTCGGCGATCAAGGTGGCGCGCGCGTGGGGGTATCGCGTGAAGGGCGTCGCCGACGGCCGCGCGAAGATTCTGGTCGCCGACGGCAACTTCCACGGACGCACGACCACGATCGTCGGGTTCTCGTCCGACCCGCAGGCGAAAGACGGCTTCGGTCCGTTCACACCGGGGTTCGTCAGCGTTCCGTACGGCGATGCGGCCGCGCTCGAGGCTGCCCTTGACGATGACACCGTCGCGGTGCTGCTCGAGCCGATCCAGGGCGAGGCGGGTGTCGTCGTGCCGCGCCCCGGATACTTCGCCGAGGTGCGCCGGATGACCGCCGAGCGCAACGTGCTGTTCATCGCCGATGAGATCCAGTCGGGTCTCGGTCGCACCGGAGCGACTTTCCAATGCGACAACGAGGATGTCGTACCCGATTTGTACCTGCTCGGTAAGGCACTGGGCGGCGGAATCGTGCCGGTGAGCGCTGTGGTCGGGAACGCCGACATCCTCGGGGTGTTGCGCCCGGGCGAGCACGGCTCGACATTCGGCGGCAACCCGCTTGCGGCAGCCGTCGGACTCGCGGTCGTCGAACTGCTCGAAACCGGGGAGTACCAGGCACGGGCACGCGAGCTCGGCGCCCACCTGCAATCCCGGCTTCGGGCTCTCGTGGGGCACGGCGTCGCCGCGGTGCGCGGTGCGGGACTCTGGGCGGGCGTCGACATCGACCCGAGCCTCGGAACGGGCCGCGAGGTGTGCGAGCGACTGATGGCCCGCGGCGTCCTCGTGAAGGACACCCACGGCTCCACCATCCGCTTCGCTCCCCCGATCGTCGTCGAGAAGGCTGATCTCGACCTCGCCGTCGACGCCCTCGAAGCGGTGCTGCGCGACCTCAAGAAGTAGCCATTTGCCCGAGATGGTCGACCTTTCTGCCCGAAAGTCGACCATCTCGGGCAGATAGCCTGAAGCGGTGTCCCCGTTGACGCCTGACCTTCTCGCCCGCATCCGGGAGCGCGCCCCCGGGTACGACCGCGAGAACGTCTTCTTCACCGAGGACCTCGACGAGTTGCGCGCCGCCCGGTATCTCGCGCCGCGGTCGCTGCTCGAAACAGTGCGCGACCAGCGGCTGCTCGCGGCCTACGCTCCGGCGACTGCACTCGGCATCAACATGCATCATGTCTGGGTCGGGGTCGCCCGCGTGCTGCACGATCGCGGCGACGCGAGCCTCGACTGGGTGTTGCGGGATGCCGGGGCGGGCGAACTGTTCGCGTTCGGCAACAGCGAGCCGGGCAACGACCTCGTGCTGTGGGACTCGCTCACCACCGCCGAAACCGCCGAGGGGGGTTTCGCGTTCACGGGTAGCAAGATCTTCACCTCCCTCGCCCCCGCGTGGACCCGGCTCGGGGTGTTCGGGAAGCAGCAGGACGGCCCCGACGGCCCGCGACTCGTGCACGGGTTCCTGACCCGGGATGCCGCTGGCGTCGAGACCCTCGAGGACTGGGACACGCTCGGGATGCGAGCCACCTCCAGTAACACGACATGGCTCGACCACGCCGTCGTCCCCGACGCGCGCATCTCGCGGTTCCTGCCGGTGGGCCCGAACACCGACCCGTTCGTGTTCGCGATCTTCGCCAACTTTCTGCTGCTGATCGGCTCGGTGTACGCCGGCATCGCCGACCGCGCTCTCGAGCTCGGCGTCGAGGCGGCGCAGAAGCGCACCTCGCTCAAGACCGGCACGACCTCCGATCAGGACCCCGACATCCGCTGGCGTCTTGCGGATGCCGCGCTCGCTCTGGATGCGCTGCGTCCCGACCTCGAGACATTGGCGGCGGATGTCGACGGCCTCGTCGATCACGGAGCGGACTGGTTCCGCAGGCTGACGGGCGCGAAGCATCGGGCGACCGAGACCGCACGCCGCGTCGTCGATCAGGCGATGCGCGTCGCGGGCGGCGGAGGATACCGCTCGTCGAGCGAACTCGCCCGGCTGCAGCGTGACGTGCTCGCGGGCATTTACCACCCGTCGGACACCGAGTCGGTGCACGCCACCGTGGCCACCAACCTGCTGGGACCGATCGCATGAAGGCAGCACCGTGAAACTGGCAACCCTGCGCCGCGACGCCGACACCGTCGCGATCCGTCTCAAGGACGATGGGGCGGTCGAGATCGCGGGCTTCGCTGACGTCGGCACGCTGCTCGCCGACCCCGACTGGCGGGCGATCGCCGAGCACGCCGCGGGGCGCTTCTTACCGGTCGGCGACATCCCCGACGACGCCTGGGCACCGGTCATTCCCGCTCCCCGCAAGATCGTCTGCGTCGGCGTGAACTACCGCGAACACATTCGAGAGATGGGTCGTGAGGAGCCGGCTTTTCCCACCCTGTTCACGAAGTACCCGGAGTCGCTCATCGGCGCGGGCGACGCGATCGTGCTGCCCCCGCACGCGGCCGAAATGGTCGACTGGGAGGCCGAACTCGCGGTCGTCATCGGCTCGCACGTGCGCCGCGCCGACGAGGCCACCGCGGCAGCTGCGATCGCCGGCTACACCGTTCTCAACGACGTGAGCATGCGCGACTGGCAGAACCGCACGCTGCAGTGGCTGCAGGGCAAGAGTTTCGAGAACTCCACCCCGGTCGGCCCGGTGCTCGCGACCCCCGACGAGGTGCCGACCTCCGCTCGCATCAGCACCGAGGTCGACGGCGAGGTGGTGCAGGACGGCCGCATCGACGACCTCGTGTTCGGGCCGGCAGCGATCGTGGCGTACATCTCGCAGGTCTTCCCGCTCGATCCCGGGGACATCGTCGCGACGGGCACTCCGGGCGGCGTCGGGCACGCCCGAACACCCCCGCGGTACCTCGCGCCGGGTCAGGTGGTCGTGACGACGATCGAGGGCATCGGGTCGCTGCGGAACGCCGTGGTAGCCGGCGCGTAGTTTCCACAAGCTGGAAATCAGCTCACGGATGCGGCGCTGGCTTCGTAGGGTGACGCCCACGACCCAATGGAGGATCTCGTGACCATCACCGCTACTGGAGTGCAGAGTCTCGCTGACGCCATCGCCGAAGCCGGCAGCCCCGTCGAGTACCTGCGCAACGCCCAGTCCCGCCCCACGGTCTTCCCCGTGGCGCCGGAGTTCAGCAACTGGCGCAGCGAGCAACAGTCGTGGCGCACCGGCTGTGCGCTGCTCGACCAGTCGCACCACATGACCGACCTCTTCGTCACCGGGCCGGACGCCCTGAAGTTGCTGCAGGATCTCGCGGTGAACTCGTTCGCGAGATTCCGGGTCGACAACGCGAAGCAGTTCATCGCGGTCAACCACGAGGGCTTCATCATCGGCGACGCCATCCTGTTCTATCTCGCCGACCAGTCGTTCGACCTCGTCGGCCACCCGTTCGCAATCGACTGGGTGCGCTACCACGCAGAGATCGGCGACTATGACGTCGAGCTCGAGCTCGACGGCAACTCGATCGTGCGACCCGGTCCGCCGAAGCTCTACCGCTACGAGCTGCAGGGTCCGAACGCACTGACGATCGTCGAGCGGCTCATCGGCGGCGAGGTTCCGGAGACGAAGTTCTTCGGCATGGCGACGTTCACGATCGCCGGGCACACCGTGCGGGCGCTGCGCCACGGCATGGCCGGGCAGCCGGGGTTCGAGCTGTTCGGGCCCTGGGCGGAGGGCGACGCGATCCGCGCCGCGATCCTCGACGCGGGCGCCGACCTCGGCATCACGCAGGTGGGTTCGATGGCGTACTCGTCGGCCAACCTCGAATCGGCGTGGGTGCCGTCGCCGACCCCCGCGATCTTCAGCGGCAAAGGAATGGATGCCTACCGCGGCTGGCTCCCGGCAGCGCGGGCCGGCTCGATCGCCGGGTCGGTCGAGTCTCCCGAGATCGAGGACTACTACGTCACCCCGTGGGATCTCGGCTACGACCGCAGCGTCAACTTCGACCACGAGTTCATTGGCAAAGCCGCGCTCGAAAAGATGTCGGCGACGCGGGCGAAAGTCACCCTCGTCTGGGACGAAGAGGATGTCGCCGCCGCAATGCGTTCGCTCTTCGAGGAGGGGCTGCCGGCGAAGTACATCGCCCTGCCGAAAGCTCGATACGGCTTCTTCCAGGTCGACAAGGTGCTGCTCGACGGACGCCAGATCGGCATCTCCCACGACTGCGGCTACATCGTGAACGAGCAGACCTTTGCCTCCTTGGCCTCGGTCGAACTCGGCTACGCCGAGCCGGGGACGCAGGTCAGCGTCGTCTGGGGCGAGAACCCCAACTCGCGCAAACCCGCGGTGGAGCCCCACCGGCAGGTCGAGATCCGCGCGACCGTCGCCCCGGCTCCGTTCTCGGCCGAGGCGCGGGAGAACTATCGCTCGAGCAGGTAACGCCGCTGGGTGGTGGTGCGGATTCCGGCGACGGCGATGAGCAGCACGCCGGTGGCGATGAAGGCCCACGACCAGTCGGGCGCTGTGACGTCGACGCGGGGGGCGCTGAACGGCGCGACACTCAGCGAGGTGACCTTTGCGGCCGGGTCGGCGACGGGTTCCTCGGCCGACTCGTCCGAAGCGGGGAGCGAGAAGGTCTCGAGCTCTTCGACCGGTGCGGCGGCGGGTGCCGACCCGGCCACCGGAGCCGGAGCTGGCGGAGCTGGTGCTGCGGCGACCGGGTAGTTGGCGAAGACCTGCACGCCCCAGGTGGTGCCACCCGCGACGAGGAACGCCACCCCGACGGCGGTGTAGTCGCCGAGGATGTTGGCGCGGTGGCCGGGAGAGGCCATCCACTCGGAGTGCATCTGGTTTGCATCCACCTGTCCGCGAGCCACGTTCTCACCGGCGCGCGACCATCCCGCGGGGATCTGTGCCGGGTAGTTGGGGTTGTGCGCGAGCACGCCGCTCGCCGCGAGCTGGTTGGCCCAGGCGGCGGCGACTTGGTCGAGGGAGCCGTTGCGCACGAGCGCGTTCTGCCCGTTCGCGGCGCGAGCCTGGTTCACCAGGGAGTAGATGTCGTCGGCGGGAGCTGCGGCCGCCGAGGCGGCAGGGATGAGTAGGGCGGAGGTCGCGAGCAGCAGTGCGGCGAGCCAGCTGGAAGTACGACGCTTTGTCGTGGCGGGGGAGGCGGGGGAGGCGGTGATGACCTCGGGGGTGGGGGTCGGGTGGTGCATTCCCTATTGTCACCCGGGTCGACGCGGAGGGGGAGGTTCCGGCCTAACTGGGGGTGCGGGGCAACCACCCTTCCTCGCGGAGCCACGCGGAGCAGAGGTCAGTCCACTGGCGCGCGTCGCCATCACCCTTCGCGCGGGCGAGGTTGAGCCCGTGGCGGCCCTTCGCGAAGACATGAAGCGCGTGCCGCACCCCTGCAGCGGCGAGCGCCATCCCGAGCAGGTAGCTGTGTTGCACCGCAACCGCGGCATCCTCGGCGGTGTGCCAGACGAAGAACGGCGGGGCATCGGGCGTCACGAGCAGGTCGACGCTCGTTGCCGCACGCAGGTCGAGGGATGCGTCCGGACCGAGGAGGGTTTCGCGCGACACCTGATGGGTCGGCAGCATCATCGATTCGACCGGATAGCAGAGGATGGCGAGGTCGACGCGCTCGCGCGCCGTTGCACCAGGAGCGAGGGCGGAGTGACCGGCGGCGTGCCCGCCCGCAGAGAAGCCGAGGAGCGCGATCCGCTCGGCCCCGGCATCCCGTCTGGCGCGAATCTCGCCCCGCACCGCGTCCAGCACCGCGGGGTGGCGGGTGTTCACCGGGTAGGAGAAGTAGCTCGCCGACAGCCCGAGGCTTTCGAGCCACGAGACGATGGGCGCGGACTCGTTCTCGGAGATGCGGGTGTAGCCCCCGCCCGGCAGCACGATCACGTGGTCACGGGTCACCCGTCCATCCTGAACGCTGTTTGCCCGGAATGGCTGACCTTCGCGCGCGAAAGTGCACCATCTCGGGCAAACAGCCGAGTCCGCCGGGGAGAGGATCCCGCGGCGGCCACCGCCACAGCGCCGCCGCGGGACCTTGCGGGCTCGGTTCAGCGAGCTCGGGGCGTCAGCCGCTCGAGCTGCGTGACGTGTTTCGGGGTGAGCTCGTCGAGGGAGGAGACGCCGAGGAGTTTCATCGTGCGCACCAGCTCGGTGCTGAGGATCTGGATCGTGCGGTCGACTCCGCGCCGCCCGCCGGCCATCAGCCCGTACAGGTAGGCGCGGCCGATCATCGTGAACCTCGCGCCCAAGGCGATGGACGCGACGATGTCGGCGCCGTTCATGATGCCCGTGTCGATGCCGATCTCGACGTCTTTGCCGACTTCCCGGGCGACGGCAGGCAACAGGTGGAAGGGGATCGGCGCGCGGTCGAGCTGACGGCCGCCGTGGTTGGAGAGGATGATGCCGTCGACCCCGACCTTCGCGAGCTTCTGAGCATCCTCGACGTTCTGCACGCCCTTGATGACGATCTTGCCCGGCCACGTGGAGCGGATGATCTCGAGGTCGGCGTAGGAGATCGTCGGATCCATCGCGGCGTCGAGCAGCTCGCCGACCGTGCCGCCCGTCGTCGACAGGCTCGCGAACTCGAGCTTCGGGGTCGTCAGGAAGTCCCACCACCACCAGGGCCGCGGGATGGCGTTGAGGATCGTGCCGACCGTGAGCGCCGGGGGAATCGAGAAGCCGTTGCGCTTGTCGCGCAGCCGCGCCCCGGCGACCGGGGTATCGACCGTGAACTGGAGGGTGTCGAATCCGGCGGCCGCCGCGCGTTCGACCAGGCCGTACGAGATCTCGCGATTGCGCATCACGTAGAGCTGGAACCAGTTGCGCCCCTCGGGGTTCGCGGCCTTCACATTCTCGATCGACGTCGTGCCGAGGGTCGAGAGCGTGAACGGGATGCCCGCCGCCCCAGCCGCGGACGCCCCGGCGAGTTCGCCCTGGGTGTGCATGAGCCGGGTGAATCCGGTCGGCGCGATCGCGAACGGCAGTGCCGACGGCCCGCCGAGGATTATCGACGAGGTGTCGACATCCGCAGCTGGGCGCAGGATCGAGGGGATGAATTCGACGTCTTCGAATGCCTGGCGCGCGCGCGTCAGCGACAGCTCCTGCTCGGCGGCGCCGTCGGTGTAATCGAAGGCGGCCCTCGGGGTGCGCCGCTTCGCGATGACGCGCAGGTCGGCGATCGTGAGAGCGCTCTGCAGGCGACGCTCGGTGGCGCTCCAGGTGGGCTTCTTGAACTTCAGCAGCTCGAAGATCTGGGCGGGGCGGGGAACCTGGCGGCTCTGCTTCTGGGGATCGCGGGGCTTCTGGGGATCGCGGGACATCGTGCTTCCTAGTGGGTGTGGTCGTAGTGCGTGAGAAGGGCGGCCTCAGCGGCGTCGATATGGGCGCCGGCGAGGTCGGCCGCTGCGGCCTGGTCGCCCGCCGTCACGGCGTCGAGGATGCGCTGGTGCTGCGCCGCGACATCCCTCACCGGCAGCAGGTGGTGGGCTTGCACCTGGCCGATGCACAGCTCGATCTCGCCCATCAGGGCGGCGTGCATGCGGGCGAGGCGAGGGCTGGGTGACCCGGTGACCAAGGCACGGTGGAAGGCGGCGTCTTGAGCGGCGAAGGCGCCTCCGGCGCGTGCGATGTCGAGCAACGCGCGGTGCGCACTGAGGGCGGCGGCGGGAATCGTGCCACCGCCGGCGAGAGAGGCCAGCGCCGCCGCCTCGATGAGCCGCCTCGTTGCGAACAGGTCGACGATGTCGTCGCGGCTGAGCTCCGGCACCCGAGCCGCGCGATGAGCTTCACGGCGGAGCAGTCCGTCGGCGACGAGCCGCTCGATCGCGAGCTTCGCGGTGGGGCGGGCAACGCCGAACCGCAGGGCGACGGCCGATTCGGTCAGGGTCGAGCCGGGCGGCTCGGACTGGTCGATGATGCGCCCCCTGAGCGTCCCGAAGATCGCATCCGGCATCGTTGCGGGCTGGAGTGACATTGTCAGGCAATCTAGCAGATTGTCTAACAGTCGGCGAGCGGTCGAGCGAGCTCGACCCGACCATGGTTCGGGGGGTTCACCCGACAGCGGAATCCGCCGCCGACTGGCAGCGTGGGGCGCATGAAGCCTCGCCTCCTGGCCCTCACCGCCGCCACCGCACTCGTCGCCGTTGCCCTCACCGGGTGCGTTCGGGTCGGACCGATGTCCTCCTCCACCCCGGAGATCGACGACGTGTCCGCCGTCGTGCTCGACACGAGCGGAGATCTGACGATTACCGAAGGGGACCCGTCGCTCACGATCCACGCGCCCGCGGGCATCCTCGACCGACTCACCTCAGAGGTGCGTGACGGTGTGCTCGTGCTCGGCCGACGCCCCGGCTTCGCGTCGTTCGGCTTCGCCGAGATCCGCTACGAACTCACCGTTCGGAGTCTGGAATCGATCGAGATCAACGGATCGGGGGATGTCGAGTCGACGGTCTCCGGCGAGGAGCTGACGATCGAGATCAACGGCTCGGGTGACGTCGTGGTCACAGGCCTCGACGCCGAAACCGTCGAGCTGCGCGCCGACGGATCCGGCGACATCGAACTTATGGGCGACGCGGGTTCGCTCGCCGCAGAGATCGGCGGCTCAGGGAGGTCGAATCTTCCGACCTCGAGGTGCGCAACGCCTCCGTCTCGATCAGCGGTTCCGGCGAGGTCGACCTCCATGTCACCGACACGCTCGAGGTCGAGATCTCGGGCAGCGGGACGGTGCGCCATCGCGGCGGCGCGACCGTCGAGGCCGACATCTCAGGGTCGGGCGACGTGGAGTCCGACGACTAAGCGTCGGGCCCTACGGCTTTGAGCCCGCGCGACGAAGGACGGACTCGGCGTGACGCAGCACGGGGCCGTCGATCATCCGGCCTTCGTGTGGGAAGACGGCACCGCCGGTGCCCGCGGCATCCAACAGTCGCCGCGCGGCGGCCACCTCTTCGGCGGACGGCCGGTAGGCGTCGCGAATGACGGCGACATGCGACGGATGGATGCACGCGGTCGCCGCGAACCCGCTCGCGACGGCGTCTTCCGCTTCGGAACGCAACCCGGCGAGGTCGTCGATCGCGAGGTGCACGGCGTCGATCGCCGCTATGCCGGCAGCCCCTGCGGCGAGCAACACCATCGCTCGCGCGTGGCGCGCGACATCCCGGTAGCCGCCGTCGCGGTCGCGGCTCGAGGTGCCGCCGAGCGATGCGATGAGGTCCTCAGCGCCCCACATGAGTGCGATGACCTCGGGCCGTCGGGCGAGGTCGCGCGCGTCGAGCACCCCGGCCGGGGTCTCGCACAACGCGATGACCTCGAATCCGGGCACCGAGGGAAGCGTCGCATCGGCTTTCGCGACCATGACCCGGCGGTATGGCGTCGCGGCGAGCGCGGCGAGGTCGGCCGCGAAGTCGACGGTCGACGGCGGGTTGACGCGCACGAGAACCCGGGCGGGGTCGAGCGGATGCTCGGCGAGAGCTGCTCGCGCGGCGGGCTTGCTCGCTGGCGCAACCGCATCCTCGAGGTCGAGGATGACCGCATCCGCCCGCTCGAGCGCTTTCGCGAACCGGTCGGGCCGGTCGCCGGGGCAGAACAGCAGCGCCGGGCCGAGGTCGAAGATCACTCCGGGCGCCCTTCGAGCGTCCAGACCAGGGTCGTGCGCACGGCCCGGGCGACGATCTCGTCGTCGTGCCGACGCCCGAGGTGTTCGAGTGTCACGATGCCCTGACCCGGCCGCGACTCCGACAGTCGCTTGCCGAGCACCGTCGTCTCCGAGTACAGCGTGTCGCCGAGCCGCAGCGGGGCCGGGAACTGCACCTCGGTGAAACCGAGGTTGGCGACGACGGTTCCGAGCGTGAGCTGGGTGACCGACGCCCCGACGATCGTCGAGAGCGTGAACATCGAGTTGACCAGACGCTCGCCGAACGGTTGTTGCGCTGCCCAGTGCGCGTCGAGGTGCAGGCCCTGCGTGTTCATGGTGAGGGTGGTGAACAGCACGTTGTCGGCTTCGGTGACGGTGCGCCCCGGGCGGTGCAGGTAGCGCACGCCTTCCTCGAACTCCTCGAAGTAGAGTCCCCGTTGCTCGATCTCGCGCATGAGGGTCAACCTAGGCGGTCAGGCCGAGTCCGCGCGAGATCACCATGAGCTGCACTTCGGTCGTGCCTTCGCCGATTTCGAGGATCTTCGAGTCGCGGTAGTGCCGCGCAACCGCGTTCTCGTTGAGGAAGCCGTAGCCCCCGAAGATCTGCGTCGCCTCGCGAGCGTTGTCCATCGCCGCCTCGCCGCACACCATTTTCGCGATCGAGGCTTCGGTCTTGAACGGCTTGCCGTGCACGAGTTTGAGTGCGGCGTCGTAGTAGCACAGCCGGGCCTGATGCACGCGGGCCTGCATTTTCGCGAGCTTGAACGCAATGTGTTGGTTCGAGCCGATGCTGCGCCCGAAGACGTTGCGTTCCTTCGCGTAGCGCAGCGCCTCCTCGAGGCATCCTTGCGCGGCACCGGTGGCGAGGGCGGCGAACGCGATGCGGCCCTCGTCGAGCACCCGCAAGAAATTCGCGTAGCCGCGGCCGAGTTCGCCGAGCAGGTTCGACTCCGGTACGCGCACGTCGACGAGAGTGAGCGGATGCGTGTCGGAGGTGTGCCAGCCGACCTTGTCGTAGCTCGCCTCGACGGTGAACCCGGGGGTATCGGCCGGTACGAGAATCGACGAGAGTTCGGCGCTCATGGTCCCGTCGGCATTGCGGGATTCGCCGGTCACCGCCGTGACTGTGACGACACTCGTGATCGCGGTGCCCGAGTTGGTGATGAACTGCTTGGTGCCGTTGATGACCCACTCGGCGTCTTCGAGCACCGCCGTGGTCTTGGTGGCGCCGGCATCCGACCCGGCTTCGGCTTCGGTGAGCCCGAAGCCGGCGAGCGCTCGGCCGCGCAACAGGTCGGGCAGCCAGCGCTCCTTCTGCTCGTCGGTGCCGTGTCGGTAGATCGGCTGGATGCCGAGTCCGACCCCGGCCTCGAGGGTGACGGCGATGCTCTGGTCGGCACGGGCGAGCGCTTCCACGGCCAGGCAGAGTGAGAAGTAGTCCTTGCCCTGCCCGCCGATCTCAACGGGGAAGGGCAGCCCGAACAGCCCGAGGTCTCCCATCTGCGCGATGATGTCGAGCGGCAGGCGGCGTTCGGTGTCGTACTGGTACGCCGCGGGTGCAACGACCTCGTCGGCAAACGCTTCGACGGTGTTCTGAAGCTCCTGCTGTTCGGGCGTGAGTTCGTAGTTCATGCGCTCTTCATCTCCTGCTGTTCGGGCTCGAGGTCGGGTTCAACGACGGCGACCACTTGGTCGAGTCGGACGAGTTCGCCGGAGCGCACGCGCAGGCGCACCGTTCCGGAGTGCGGGGCGACGAGGGCGTGTTCCATCTTCATCGCCTCAACGGAGAGCACGGTGGCGCCCGATTCGACGTGTGCGCCGTCGTCGACGGCGAGCATGACGACGGTGCCCGGCATCGCGGCACGGAGTTCGGGTGCTGCCGGGCCGGTCGAGCGGTCGATCACGGCGAGGGCGCGGGTGAGTCGCTCGGCGCGCGTCGGAACGGGCAGCTCGACCGTTCGACCGTCGCGGTGCAGCCAGACGACGTGTCCGCCGGGTACCCGCTCGACAGCGACGAGAGCGTCAACCGCGAGGCCAGCAT
>NZ_JANMSQ010000034.1:0-18591 GCF_031389465.1 Pseudolysinimonas sp. | reverse complement strand
CGGCGCGGTACTACGGCGGCGAGACGGCGGCCGCACTCGCCCTGCTCGGAACGCTCGCCGAATTCGGGGTGCCGACGGCGCGGGCGGGAATCGCCGACGGGCTGTTCGCCGCAGAGCGTGCCGCGCGCTGGTCCGCTCCTGGTGCCCATCCCACGCGTGCTGACTCGGTGCGAGCTGATCCGGTGACCATCGTTCCCGCCGGCGAGACGGCCGCGTTCCTCGCCCCGCTGCCGGTCGGGCTGCTCGAAGATCCCGAGTTGGTGTCGCTACTCCCCCGGCTCGGCATCCGCACCCTCGGCGCGTTCGCCGGGCTGGACGAGGCCGATGTCGCCGCGCGCTTCGGACCGTTCGGCGCCCGACTGCACGCCCTCGCCGCCGGTCGTGACCCGCGGCCCGCGACCCCGCGCATCCCTCCGCGTGATGTCGACGCTGTCGTCGATTTCGAGCCCCCGCTCGACCGGGTCGACCAGATCGCCTTCGGCATCCGCACGGCGGCGGAGCGTTTTCTCGACGAGCTGCTCGAGCAGCGACTGGTCTGCACGGCGCTGCGCGTCGAACTGCTCGGCGCCGACGGCGAGAGCACCGAACGGGTCTGGTTGCATCCGCGGTCGTTCACGGCTTCGGAGGTGGTAGATCGGGTTCGCTGGCAACTGGACGCCATCCAAGGTGAGCTGCGCTCCCCCGTCGCACGCGTGCGGCTCACCCCCGAGACCGTCGACCCGGTCGGCGCGCACGAGCGCGGAATCTGGGGCACCGGGCCCGACGAGGGCGTGCACTCCGGGTTGAGCCGGGTGCAGGGCATGCTCGGGCACGAGGGAGTGGGAACCGCAGTCCCGGCGGGCGGGCGCATGCCGGCCGACCGCCAGCAACGGGTCGCCTGGGGCGATCGCGCGGTGCTCACGCGCGATCCGCGGCGTCCGTGGCCGGGAGCGGTGCCCCCGCCGCATCCGGCCACGGTCTACGAGATCCCGCGGCAGATCACCGTCGAAGACGTGCGAGGCACTCCGGTGTCGGTCACCGAGCGCGGGGTGCTCAGTGCCTCCCCGGCGGTCATCGTGTCGGCGACCGGTGCCCGCCGCGACCTCACCGCCTGGGCGGGGCCGTGGCCGCTTGAGGAACGCTGGTGGGATCCGTCGACCGCCCGTACGGCCCAGCGGTTCCAGGTGGTGGATGCGCAGGGCGAGGCGTGGTTGCTCGTGCTCGACGCTCGAGGGTGGTGGGCGCATGGCCGCTACGACTGAGGTCTCGAGAGGACGACGCTGACATGGGTGGCTGGCACAACCCGCCGTACGACTGGAGCGAACTCGAACGGCGGATGTCGGGGCAGGCTCCGCGCTCCGACGGCGCGACGGCGCACAACCACCGGCCGCGGTACGAGGCACCGGCCCTCGAGAGTCCCGAAGAGCCGCTCATCCCCTACGCCGAACTCCACGTGCACTCGGCGTACTCGTTCCTCGACGGGGCGAGCATGCCCGAGCACCTCGTCGAAGAGGCGAAGCGCCTTCGGCTGGAGGCCATCGCACTCACCGACCACGACGGCTTCTACGGAGCGGTGCGATTCGCCGAGGCCGCGCTCGCACACGGGATGCCGAGCGTCTACGGCGCGGAACTCTCGCTTGGCCTGCGCACGCCGCAAAACGGCATCCCGGATCCCGAGGGAGCCCACCTGCTCGTGCTCGCCCGCGGCACCGAGGGCTATCACCGGCTGTCGAAGGCGCTCACCACGGGTCATCTCGGCGGCGGCGAGAAGGGCCGCCCGGTGTACGACCTCGACGCGCTCGGAGCCACCGCCGAGGGTCACTGGGCGGTGCTGAGCGGATGCCGTAAAGGCACGGTGCGGCAGGCGCTCGAAACCCACGGTCGGGATGCCGCAACGCGGGAACTGCGCACCCTCGTCGACAGGTTCGGTCGTGACAACGTGATCGTCGAGCTGACCGACCGCGGCGATCCGCTCGACTCCGACCGCAACGACGCCCTCGCCGGCATCGCGCACGACCTGAGCTTGCCGATTCTGGCGACCGGCAACGTGCACTACGCCCGGCCGGAACGCGCGCCGCTGGCGACCGCTCTCGCCGCTGTGCGGGCGCGCGCGAGCCTCGACCAGCATGAGCCCTGGCTGCCGGCGGCGGGCGGCGGCTTCCTGCGGTCGGGGTTTGAGATGGCCGCCCGATTCTCGCGCTACCCGGGAGCCGTCACCTACTCGGTCGAACTCGCCCGCGAGACGGCGTTCGCCTTGCGCAGTGTCACCCCGCGGCTGCCGCAACTCGACGTGCCCGCGGGGTTCGACCTCATGGGCTGGCTGACGCATGAAACGTGGCAGGCGGCCGCCCGGGTCTACGGACCAGACCTGCCCGACGGGCATCGCCGCCGCATCCAGAATGAGCTCAACGTCATCGCGGCGAAAGATTTCCCGGGTTACTTCCTGCTGGTGAAAGACATCGTCGACTTCGCGAAGGGGCGCGGCATCCTCTGCCAGGGTCGCGGTTCGGCCGCATCGAGCGCGGTCTGCTACCTGCTCGGCATCACGGCGATCGACGCGATTTTCTACGAGCTGCCGTTCGAGCGGTTCCTGTCGAGCATCCGCGACGAGGAGCCCGACATCGACGTCGATTTCGACTCCGACCGCCGGGAGGAGGTCATCCAGTACGTCTACCAGAAGTACGGGCGCGAGAACGCCGCGCAAGTCGCCAACGTCGTCACGTACACGCCGCGCAACGCCATCCGAGATATGGCGAAGGCGTTCGGGCACGGTTCGGGTCAGCAGGATGCCTGGTCGAAACGACTCGAACGGTGGGGCGACCCGATCGCCGAAGACCTGGCCGACATCCCGGGGCCGGTCCGCCAGCTCACGGGCGAGCTGCTCGGCTTTCCGCGGCATCTCGGCATCCATTCCGGCGGCATGGTGATGACCGAGCGGCCGATCGGCGAGGTCGTGCCGATCGAGCACGCACGCATGAAAGATCGCACCGTGTTGCAGTGGGAGAAAGACGACTGCGCCTGGATGGGGCTGGTCAAGTTCGATCTGCTGGGTCTGGGAATCCTGTCGGCCCTGCAGCACTCGTTCGAGCAGGTCCGCGCTGCCTTCGGCCGCGAGTTGACGCTCGCAACGATCCCCCGTGAAGAGCCGGGCACTTACGACGCGCTCTGCCGGGCCGACGCGATCGGTGTCTTCCAGGTGGAGTCGCGCGCGCAGATGGGCCTGCTCCCCCGGCTCCAGCCGCGAGCTTTCTACGACCTCGTCATCCAGATCGCGCTCATTCGACCCGGCCCGATTCAGGGTGGCGCCGTACACCCGTTCGTGCGTCGCAAACTGGGCGAACCGTTCGTGTACCTGCATCCCGAGCACGAGCCGATCCTCGGCCGCACCTTCGGGGTGCCGGTGTTCCAGGAGCAGGTGATCAAGATGGCGCGTGATCTCGCCGGACTCGACCCCGAGGAGGCCGACATGCTGCGACGCTCGCTCGGCTCCAAGCGCGGCAAGGTCAAGATCGGCACCCTGCGCGAGAAGCTCGAAGCCGGGCTGCGGGCGAAAGGGGTCGACGCTTCAGGCATCGCGACGATCTACGGGCAGATCGAGGCGTTCGCGAACTTCGGCTTCGCCGAGAGCCACGCCCTGAGTTTCGCGCTGCTCGTCTACGCCTCGTCGTGGCTCAAGCTGCACTACCCGGCGGCGTTCCTCGCCGGGTTGCTCCGAGCGCAGCCGATGGGTTTCTACTCCCCCGCGACCCTCGTCGCCGACACCCGCCGCCACGGCGTGGAGGTGCGGCGTCCCGACATCCTGCGCTCCGGGGTGTTCGCGCTGCTCGAGCCGCGGGAAGGGGAAGGAGTCGTTTCCGAAACCGGAATCGATGGATGCTTCGGCGACCAGCCGCCCGTGCCGGTGTTCGATCCGCTCGCCGCCGATCGCACCGCGGAGCATCGACGTGACGGCAACGCCGCGGTGCGGATCGGGCTCGCTGGAGTCCGCGGAATCGGCGAGTCGGTGGCGAAACGTATCGTCGCCGAACGTGACGGCCCGCGCGGCCCGTTCACCTCGATGGAAGACCTCGTACGCCGTGTCGGCCTTTCGTCGGCGCAGCTCGAGGCGCTCGCATCCGCGGATGCGTTCGAAGGATTCGACCTCGGGCGGCGCGAGGCGCTGTGGCGCGCCGGGGCGGCAGCGGGTGATCGAGCCGAGTTCCTGCCCTCGAGCATCGTCACAGTACAGCCACCGCTGTTCGCCGATCCGACCTCGTTCGAGATCCTGCGCGAGGACCTGTGGGCGACCGGTATCTCGGTCGACGACCACCCCGTCGCGCACCTGCGCGAGGCTCTCGACGAACGGGGTGTGCTGCCGTCGTCGGCGCTGCGCACCCACGAGGCCGGGAGGCGCGTCGAGGTCGCCGGTCTCGTCACCCACCGGCAGCGGCCGGGCACGGCGAGCGGCATCACCTTCATGAATCTCGAAGACGAGCACGGCTGGGTCAACGTCATCTGCTCGGTCGGAGTGTGGAAGCGCTACCGCCGCATCGCCCGCGAGTCGCCGGCCCTACTCGTGCGCGGCATCCTCGAACGCTCCGCCGAGGGCGTCACCAACCTGCTCGCCGACGCCTTCGAGCCGCTCAGCGCGGGGGTGCTGCACCGCTCGCGTGACTTCCACTGATCACCCCTGTTCGGAGCGCACCCCGAAACGGATTGTGCCGCGAAGGGGGACACGCGGCCGCCAGTGACCCGGTCTATCCTGACGACGAGTTCAGATAACCTCACCCGAAGGGCCAAGAACGTGTCATCGATCCTGCGCGCTGCCCTGCGTGCCTGGTACGCATTTCGGCTCCTCGAGCTGCGGAAGCACCGCCGTCCCCAGGACTCCGCAGTCACCCGTTCTGGCGATCCCCGCGCCGACCGGGTCCTTCTGCTCGGTAACGGCTTCACCCACGGTTGGGGTGTCGACTCCCATCGCAGCGCCCTCACCGGACGCCTCGCCGACGCGCTCGGCGACCGCACCGGCCGAAGCTGCGATCTGGATGTCGTTGGCGCCGAATCGATGAACATGCGGTCCTCGCTCGCCTGGGTGGGCGACCGCGACCTCGCTGCCTTCGACGCCTTCGTCATCTCGGTGGGTCTCAACGATGCCCTGCGCCGCACACCTGTCGAGGAGTGGGAGCGCGGTCTGCGCGACCTGCTCTCGTCCGTGGTCGCACGTCTGCGACCTAAGGGGTCCGCGCTCGTCGTCGGCATCCCTCCCGTTGACGCTCTGCCCGCATTCGATGGACTGGCAGCGCGGATCGCTGCGCGACATCGCACGCGAATCAACGCCGCGACAGCGCGGGTCGCCGCCGAGTATCGAGTCAGCTATCTCGACATCGGGGAGTTCTCGAAAGACCGCCGCGGGCGACTGACTGCGGCAGCCGTCTACACCCAACTCGGAGCGCGTATCGCGAACGAGTTGGCACCGCTGGTGATTGCGTCACGGCCCGAGGACGACGAACGTGCGCCGCAGGCCGACCCGATCTGGCAGTGGAGTGGCACCGAAGAGGTCGTGACACTCGCCACTCAAGGCGGCTCGAAGGTGCTTCGACGTCTCGCCGAGACGGCTCAAAAGGTCTTCAAGGTCGAACTCGCCGTGGTGAGTCTCGTCAACGGCGACCGGCTCTACTACGCCAACAACACCGACGTCATGCCGGAGTCTGTCCCGCTGGACTTGTCGTTCTGCCAGTACACCGTCGCGTCCGGGAGCCCGGTCATCATCCCCAATGTCAGTGCCGATGCCCGCTTCGCCGACAACCCGCTGACCGAGCTCTCGTACATCAACTTCTACGCCGGATACCCGCTGCACGCGTCTGACGGCACGGTCATCGGATCATTCTGCTTGCAGGGTTCGCGCTCGCGTCCCGGCGAGTCCGTTTCGCTCGAGGCGCTTCGCGGCATGGCTCTGCAGGCCGAGGCCGAGCTGCGGCGCTACGAGAAGGCGCAGCCGGCCGCACCGGTGGGACCTGCCTACACGTTGTGAGGCGACGAGCCCGGCTGTGCGGCGTCAAGACGACGCAGGCGCATTCGCGCGAAGTCCTGCGCTCGTGGCCCTGAGCCGATCGAACGCTGAGCGACGCGCAACACCACTCCGGTCAGCGCCCTGACCGGAAGAATGGTGCGTCGAACGCCGAGTAGACGGCGATAGGGCGCCGGAATCGTCGACACCGCCGCGGCGAACAACGCGCGATACGCGATTCCCAGCGTTCCCCGGAAGGGAGGTCGCTTGAGAAACCGCACAACGTCGGCGACGCGCTCGTCACCCCGCAGTTCGCCGCGCTCAAGGTAGCCGTCGCGTCGGGCGCGCAGTTCGTCGGCGGAGAGCGGTGGTGCCTCGACGCCCATGAGGCGCCCGGCGGTCGCCCAGTCGCGTACGTAGGCATCCGCGCCGCCCGGGATGGGGCCGCCCCACGTCTCGTGGCAGGTCAGGAAAGCGTCGGCGAAGGTGACGTGTACCCAGTCGACGAGATCCCCATCGGTGGCCGAGTAGTGCCGTGGGGAGCCGTCCCCTGCGGCGTACTCGCCCGCGACCCGCGCGTGCAGACGTCCTACTCGGCTCGTCTCGCGGCCGGCTTGATCCGTCGACCCGAACGTGAGCACCACGATCCAGCGCACCGTGCCGGAGAGACGCCCGAGCGGGTCTTCGCGGTAGCGCGACCAGTCGTGCACTCCCGCCATCGCCCCGGGATGCAGCGCCTGCATGAGGAGCGCCCGGATGCCGGCGACGAAGGTGCCCATCCCGGCATGCACGATCCACGGCGCGGAGTCCTCAGCGAAGTACCCCGCATCGTCGCCCTGGGCCAGTTCGAGTACGTAGGGCGCCGTACCGTCAGGATGCCCGGCGACGGCGGTCAACAGCTTCGCCCGGAGCGTCTCCCGTGCCATCAGCGTCCGTTGATCCGCTTGCGGAGGATGTCGATGCGGGCCTGCAGTTGGGCCACAGTCGCGCGGGAGACCTCGGGCCCCCCGCTGAGCCGGCGCACTTCGGCGTGCACCTGGGCGTGGGTCTCGCCCGCGGTTCGCGCCCAGATCGAGACGAGACTGTTGAGCAGCTTGCGTTGCTCGGAAAGCGAACGGTGGAGGGGCAACGGCGCCTGCCGTTCGGGATCGTCGCGCGACCGCTCGATTCCGCGGCGCTGCTGGCGGGCCTGTCGTAGCTTGAGCAGGCGGCTGACATCTTCCGGTTCGAGGATGCCCGGGATGCCGATGAATTCCCACTCCTCCGGGCTGCCCGGTTCGGCAAGGGTGCCGAAGTCTTCTCCGTCGTAGAGCACCTTCTCGAACGTCGCGACCGAGCTGAGCGCCTGCCACTCGTACTCGTCGAGGAGTTCGGCCGATGCCGCTTCGCGTTCCAGCGCCCGCTCGAGACTCTCGTCGTCGAGTAGACCGTCGTCGGCCCGCTCCCGGTCGAGAGCATGATCGCGCTCGCGTTCGAGTTCGGCGGCGAGGGTCAGCAGAATCGGCACGCTCGGCACGAAGATCGACGCGAGCTCGCCGCGCCGCCGGGTGCGCACGAACCGCCCGACGGCTTGAGCGAAGTACAGCGGAGTCGACGCGCTCGTCGCGTAGACGCCGACCATGAGGCGGGGCACGTCGACGCCTTCCGACACCATCCGCACCGCGACCATCCAGCGTTGGGAGCCGGTCGCGAAGTTCTGGATCTTCTCGCTGCCACCCGCCTCGTCGCTGAGCACGACCGTGGGCACGTGCCCGGTGAGATCGGTGAGGATCGTCGCGTAGGCGCGGGCGGTGACATGGTCGGTCGCGATGACCAGCCCACCCGCATCGGGAACGTCCCGACGCACCTCAGTGAGCCGACGGTCGGCGGCGGCCAACACCGCCGGTATCCAGTCGCCGTCGGGATCGAGCGCCGCCCGCCAAGCCTGCGCGGTGATGTCGGCAGTATCGCCTTGGCCGAGGGATGCCTCCATCTCGTCGCCTTGCCGAGTGCGCCAGCGCATTGATCCGGCGTACGACAGAAACATCACCGGCCGCACGATGCCGTCGGCGAGGGCGCGGCCGTAGCTGTAGGCGTAGTCGGTCTGCGACAGGCGGATGCCGCGCTCGTCGCGCAGGTACGCAACGAATGGGATGGGCGCGGTGTCGGAGCGGAACGGCGTGCCGGTGAGCGACAGCCGACGGGTCGCGCCCTCGAAGGACTCGCGAATGGCGTCACCCCACGACAGCGAGTCGCCGCCGTGATGCACCTCGTCGAGGATCACGAGGGAGCGCTTCGACTCGGTGAGCGCCTTGTGCAGCGACGGCCGCACCGCTACCTGGGCGTACGTGACGGCGACTCCGTGATAAGGGCGGGATTCGCGCGAATGCCTATTGCTGAACCGCGGATCGAGACGGATGCCGGCACGGTGCGCGGCATCCGCCCACTGGATCTTGAGGTGCTCGGTCGGCGCCACCACGGTGACGCGGTCGATGACCTTGTTCTTCAGCAGTTCGGAGGCGAGGCGCAGCGCGAATGCGGTCTTGCCGGAGCCCGGGGTCGCCGAGACGAGGAAGTCGCGGGCGTCACGCCGCAGGTACTCGGCGAGGGCCTCCTCCTGCCAGGCGCGCAGTTTCGCGACGGTTCCCCAGGGCGCGCGTTCGGGAAAGCTCGGCGAGAGGTGTTCGGCGGCCGTGGTCGCCCGGAAGACCGGGGATTCCGAGGGCTCGCTCACTTGATCAGACGTTACTCGTTGCGACCGACACAGACTCGCCTTAGACTCAGCCGAGTGGGGTCGAATGTGGGTGCGGATGTGCCCGGGCGACGCTACCTGAAGCCAGGACGGTTCACGACCCGAGTCCTAAACCCCCTCATCAGCTGGTTGGTGCGCCGCGGTGCGAATCTCGGCGGCGCCGCGATCCTCGAAGTCGTTGGGCGCCGGAGCGGAGAACCGCGTCGCACCCCCGTCAACCCGTTTCCGCTAGGTGGGGAGCGATATCTGGTCGCGCCCCGCGGCGAGACCGAGTGGGTGCGCAACATCCGAGCGTCCGGGGCGGCGGCGTTGAGCCGGGGGCGGCATCGCGAGGCGATCACTGTTGCCGAGGTGTCCGACGCCAACAAGCTCCCGATCATCCGCGCATATCTCAAGGCGGTGGGGGTCGGTGCTTTCTTCGAAGGGCTCTCGGCCAAGTCCTCCGACGACGAGGTTCGTGCCGTGGTTGCCGGGTTCCCGGTGTTCCGGATCGCTCGCGCGAGCTAGGTCGGCTCACCGCGCATCGGCATCCGCCGCTCGGGGTCGTCGCCGAGCAGGGTCGCGGGACGCACCAGGGCTCGGCCGAACTTCGCCGCGATCGCATCGACGGCGTGCTCGGCTTCGCGCCAGTCGCCATCGTCGTCCCACAGCGCCAGGTCGGCGACGCGGCCAGTGAGCTGTTCGCCGCGTACTCCGAGCAATCGAATCGGCTCACCTGAGCGCCCCGACTCGGCGTAGAGCGAACGAGCCTCCTCGTAGATGCGTCGGCCGAGGTCGGTCGGCTCGCCGAGAGTTCGGGATCGGCTGATCGTCGAAAAGTCGTCGAACCGCAGTTTGAGCGCGATCGTGCGGGCCTGCACGCCGGCTCGGCGCAGTCGTACCCCGACGGCATTCGCCAGGCGCAGCATCTCTTTCTCGAGTTCGGCAACGTTGGAGATGTTCGTCTCGAAGGTGCGCTCGTGGCCGATGCTCTTCTCGGTGTGCTCGGTGACGACTACGCGCGGGTCGCGGCCCCACGACAGCGCGTGGAAGTGGGCCGCCATCGCCGGCCCGATAGCACGGGTCAACGCCTCGATCGGGATGCTCGCGACATCGCCGACGGTGCGCAGGCCGAGGCGGTCCAGCTTCTCGGCGGTTTTCGCGCCGACCCCCCACAGCGCCGAAATCGGCTGCGGGTGTAGGAAAGCCAGGGTGTCGGACTCGGGCACAACGAGCAGCCCGTCAGGTTTCGCGCGGCTCGAGGCGAGCTTTGCGACGTACTTCGTCGCTGCAGCGCCGACGGAGCAGCGCAGCCCCGTCTCGGCGAACACGCGCTCCCGGATGCGGGTGCCGATCTGCCAGGGAGTGCCCATCAGACGTCGGGCGCCCGCGACATCGAGAAAGGCTTCGTCGATGCCCAGCACCTCGACCAGCGGCGTGACGTCGCGGAAGAGGCCCATCACGATCGCCGAGTAGTGGGTGTAGCGGTCGTAGTGCGGCTCGAGCACGACCGCGTGCGGGCAGCGCCGGAGGGCGACGGCCATCGGCATCGCCGAGTTGACCCCGAACTTGCGGGCTTCGTAGGTCGCCGCGGTGACGACTGAGCGTGCCGAGGGATGCCCGACGATCACGGGCTTACCCACCAGTTCCGGATGCTCCAACAACTCGACAGACGCGAAGAAGGCATCCATGTCGACATGAAGCAGATGCGCTGTGAGGTCGTCGACGGGCGAGGCAGTGACCTGCCGCCCGGTGCCGTCCTGCTTGCCCACGCCGTCATCCTGTCACCGGCCGCCGTCACTGGCGGCCGTCACCGGCCGCAGTATGAGGAGCGCGGCCGGTGACGAGGATCAGGACTTTGTGCGGTTGCGCGTGATGAGACCGAAGATCAGCAGCACGATGACCGAACCGCCGATGGCGAGCAGCCAGCTGTAGATCGAGAAGAACTCGGTCATCGGCTGGTTGAAGAGCTGCGTTCCGATGAAGCCACCGAGGGCCGCGCCGGCGAGGCCCAACAGGATCGTCACGATCCAGCCGTGCTTCTGCTTCAGGATCAGCTTGGCGATGATGGCCGCGATCAAGCCGAGGATGAGGAAGGGGATGAAACTCACGACAACCTCCTGAGGGGGCGCGCATCTCGCGTCCGCGATCAGTCAATCACCAGCAGCCGTCCAGACGAAGAAGCCGGGCGGTTGAATCGCCCGGCTTCTTCGTATCGCCCCTCTAGGCGCGGGTGCGGCTCCCGCGCGTGGCGAGGCCGTAGATCAGCAGCACGAGGATCGCGCCGAGGATTGCCACGATCCAGGTCTGAATTGACCAGAACGTCTCGAGTCCAATGCCGAAGATGGCGCTTCCGATGAAGCCGCCAAGCAGCGCCCCGACGACGCCGAGGACCAGCGTGACCAGCCAGCCACCGCCCATCCGACCCGGCACAATTGCCTTCGCAATCGCACCGGCAATGAGGCCGAGAACGATCCATCCGAGAATTCCCACGGTGAACCTACTTTCTTGAACGAGGCGGGTCTCGCCTCGTGATCTAGACAAGCCGGTGCTCGGTCATCGGGCAAAGGTCTTGTGCAGCGTCGTCCAGTGAGATAGTGCTCGCATGCACGGTCCCCGACCATTCGTCATGATGGAGGAATGACCGTTCGCCACCCGTGGTCGCGTTACGTCGCGATCGGTGATTCCTTCACCGAGGGAATCGGCGACCCGGAACCCGCGAACCCTGGTGGTCACCGCGGCTGGGCCGACCGGGTCGCCGAGGTGCTCGCCTCCCAGGTCGAGAACTTCGCGTATGCCAACCTCGCCATCCGCGGCCGATTGTTGCAGCAGATCCTCGACGAGCAGGTGGATGCCGCGCTCGCGTTGCGCCCCGACCTCATCTCGATCTCGGCGGGCGGAAACGACATCATCCGCCCCGGCACCGATCCCGACGAGGTCGCCGCCCGGCTCGACAGCGGGATCGAGCGGCTGAGACGCGACGACGCGACGGTGGTCATGTTCAATGGCCCCGACATCGGCAGCACCCCGGTGCTTGGTCGCATGCGCGGCAAGGTGGCGATCTACAACGAGAATCTGCACGCCATCGCGAAGCGGCACGACGCGATCGTCGCCGACATGTGGGCGACCCGAGAGCTGACCGATTCGCGGATGTGGGCTCCCGACCGGCTCCACTTCTCCCCCGTCGGCCACCAGGCGATCGCCCGGATGGTGCTCGACGCCCTCAACGTCGCGAACGACCTCGAGCCGTTCGCGGCGGAGCCGCTCACTCGGCAGACCTGGCGGCAGGCCCGGATCGACGACATCGGCTGGGCGCGCGAACATTTCGCTCCCTGGATCCTCCGCCGCCTGCGCCGTGAGTCGTCTGGCGACGGCGTGACCCCGAAGCGCCCTGAGTTCTAGGGCGACCGCTCAGGGATCAGAAGAGCGCGACCGGGTTGGTGAGACGCCACCACGGTCCCGGATCGTCGAGGTCGGCCGAGAGTTCGAGGTCGACCCGCACCGTGGCGGGGCCGGATGTGAAGACGAGATCCCCGACGTCGGCGCCTGCCGTGCCGGTGCGCAGTACTTCGGTCACGACTTCGACGGTCACGGGGGCTCCGCCCCAGGTGAGCAGGGTGGCGCGCTCGGCGGCGATCGCCGCGACAGAATCCGCCCAGATCGGGTCGAAGGTCGCGAACGCCTCGGCGTCCGCTGCGACCTCGACTTCGGTGAAGTTCGCGACGGTGGAGCTGAGCAGCGCCAGGATGTCGCGGTCGATCACGTCGTGGTCCGGACCGCCGAGCACCACACCGATCACCGTGACGGTCGACTCTCCAACGCTGTAGTCGGCCGAGAACAGCAGGTTCGCGCCGAAGTCGTCGAGGGTGCCGGTCTTGATGCCGTCGACGCCGCCGAGCCCGAGCAACTCGTTGGTGTTGGGCAGCACGCCGAGGGGCGGCACATCGGTCGCCGGCGTCGCGACGATCTCGGCGATCACTGGATGGGCAAGGGCAATCCGCCCGAGCTCGACGAGTTGGTCGACCGGCGCGACGTTCGACCTGTCGATGCCGGTGGGCTCGTTGATCACGATCTGGTCGAGCCCGTTCTCGGAGAGCCAGGCGCGAGCGGCTGCCAGGAATGCGTCCTGCGAACCGAACGCCCACAGAGCCATGCTCGTCGTGTAGTTGTTCGCGGACTTGATGAGGGTCAGCTCGAGCAGCTGTCGCTCGGTGAATGCCATCCCGGCGCGCACGGTCGCGACGGTTCCGTTCTGGGCGAGATAGCTGCCGTAGAGGGCTGCATCGGCAGCTGTCATCGTCGCCGTCGGACCCGGCTCGCCGACCGCAAGCGGATGGGCGTCGAGCACGACGAGCGACGTGATGACTTTCGTGATGCTCGCCATCGGCAACGGTGTCGTCGCACCGCTCCGCGCGAGTACACCGGGGTAGCCGACGGCTCCGATGGCACTCGCGCCGTAAGCCGGGAAGGCGAGCGCGGGAACTTCGGGCGTCTCTTCGATCGGCGCCGACACCGTGACGAGCGCGGGCTTGAGGGGGGCGAGCAGAGTCAGCGGGAGGTAGGTGAGCGTCGCCAGCAGAAGCCCGAGGCCGCCGAACACGGCGATGCGGCGCCTCAGGTACACCTGCCGACGGGTCAACGGGCGACTCGGTGGCACCCGTCGACCCTAAACGGTCGACGACCCGATTGTGGTCAGCAGCACGCGGTCAGGCGCGACCGCCGTCGACGCTCCTGATGATGACCTGCTCGTCTTCGGGTACCAGCACCTGGGTGTCGCGGTTGAGGCTTTCGCCGCGGAAGAACGGTCGCGACTGGTGGAACAGCGCCCAGACGACCATGAGCACGACGCCGAGCAGCAGTGAGCCGATGCCGATCACGAAGACGCCACCCACCCCGAGCAGCACCGTGTAGCCGTAGTCGGGGTCGAGCATGTCGATCGCACTCTTGACGAACGCACCCGTCAGGATCAGCGCGCCGAGCAACGGGAACAGGAACTTGAAGAAGAAGCTGTGCGCGTTGACGAAGAGCTCCTTGCGGAAGTACCAGACGCAGGCGTAGCCGGTCAGGCCGTAGTAGAACGCGATCGCGAGCCCGAGCGAGTAGATCGAGTCGGCCAGGAAGTTCTCGCTGATCAACGTCATTCCGACGTAGAAGGCGGTCGCGACAATGCCCATGACGAGTGTCGCGAAGCCGGGCGTGTGATATTTCGGATGCACCCTCGCGAACCGGGCGGGCAAGGCCTTGTAGACGGCCATCGACAGCGTGCCGCGCGCGGTGGGCAGGATGGTCGTCTGCGTCGACGAGATCGCGGAGATCATCACGGCCAGCACGAGAAGCCACGCCCACGGGCCGAACAACGCGTCCTTGAGCGCGAAGAACACATCGTCGACCTCGCTCAGGTGGTCGGTGCCGGCATAGGCGAGGGCCGCGACGGTAACTCCCACGTACGTGATGACGAGCACGACCGTGGAAATGAGGGCGGCGCGACCGGGAATGCGCTTGGGATCTTTCGTCTCTTCGTTGAGGGCGAGGCAGGTGTCCCAGCCCCAGTAGATGAAGAGCGCGAGCAGGATAGCGGCGGTGAAGCCCTCGAACGACTCGAAGCCGAAGGGGTTGAACCAGTCGGCGGAGATCGGAGTCGCCTCGACCGAAGTGCCGTTGGCAAGGGCAATGACGACGAAAACGACGAAGAGCACAAGGGCCAGATACTGGATACCGAGCAGGACGTTCTGCAACCGCTCGCCGATCTCGACCCCGCGGTACGACACGTAGACCATCGCAGCGAGGAAGATCACGCCGGTGAGGGTGACGATCCAGGTCTCCTCGGCGAAGCTCTCGAGACCGAGCAGCGGGCCGACGAGGTACCAGAAGTACAACCCGGCGATCTGGGCCAGGTTGCCCAGCACGATGATGCCGGCGACGGCAACACCCCACCCACCGATCCACCCGACCCACGGACCGAAGGCTTTCGTCGACCAGGTGAAGGTCGTGCCGCAGTCCGGCACGGCACGGTTGAGTTCCCGGTAGGCGAAGGCGATGAAGAACATCGGGACGAAGGCGAGGATGAACGCGATGGGGGCTTGCGCGCCAACCTCCGCGATCACGAACCCGAGGGTGGCGACGAGGGAATAGACGGGAGCTGTTGAAGCGAGGCCCATCACCGTCGAGCCGACGAGTCCGAGCTGGCCCTTTGCGAGTCCTTTGCCGGCACCCTTGCCGGTTGCCTCGCTGGTGGTGGTCGTCATGGGGCGACCCTAGTGCTCAGCACCCCGCAGGGACCAGAGGGCAACGGCGGCAGCTGCGGCGACGTTGAGGGAGTCGACTCCGTGGTCCATCGGGATCGTCACGATCACGTCGGCGGAGTCGAGCGCATCCCGGCTGAGACCGTCACCCTCCGTGCCGAGAACCAGCGCAACGCGTGGTGGAGCATTCCGGGCGAACGTGGCGAGATCGACGGCGCGGTCGTCGAGGGCGAGGGCCGCGATCTGGAATCCTGCCGCACGCAACTCGGGGGCGGCGACATCCCACTCCCCCAGACGCGTCCACGGCACCTGAAGCACGGCGCCCATGCTCACCCGTACCGAACGTCGGTAGAGCGGGTCGGCGCACCGGGGCGTGACGAGCACGGCATCCGCCCCCATGCCGGCAACGGCCCGGAAGATGGCACCGACATTGGTGTGGTCGACGATGTCCTCGAGCACGACGACTCGGCGGGCGTCGCGCAACACGTCGGCGACTTCCGGAAGCGGGGGGCGGTGCATCGATGCGAGCGCACCGCGATGCATCACGAAACCGGTGACGTACTCGAGCACCGCGGTGGTGCCGACATAGACCGGCACGTTCCACGACGCGAACAGCGGCTCGATTTCGGGGAGCCACTTCTCGAGCACCAGCACCGACCGGGGGCGGTGACCGGCCGCGAACGCACGCTCGATGACCTTGACCGACTCGGCGAGGTAGATCCCCTCTGCGGGCTCGCGCAACCGGCGGCGCACCACATCCGTCAGTTCGGTGTAATCGCGGAGCTCCGGAGCTGCGGGGTCGGTCACCGGGACGATGTGCACGGCGCGAGCCTACGGTGCGCGGCTGCGTCCTCACGGCAGTCGGAAACATCCCGGCAACTTGAAGGTTCTAGCCTTCGACAAGAGCCATGTCGAAGGAGGCACCGTGTCGATGATGACCCTGCCCGACCTCGACCCCGCCGTGCTCACGCTCGTCGACCAGGCGGAGCGGCTCCTCGTCGGCCGGCGGATCGCCGTACTCACCGGTGCCGGCGTGAGCACCGACTCTGGCATCCCGGACTACCGGGGCGTGGGCGCTCCCGTGCGCAGTCCGATGACGTTCCAGGTCTTTCTCGCCGACCAGCGAGCACGGCAGCGCTACTGGGCTGGCAGCCACCTCGGCTGGCGGTACTTTGCCGCCGCCGGACCGAACGCCGGTCACCTGGCCCTCGCCGAGCTGGAACTCGCCGACATCGTCAACGGCGTCATCACTCAGAACGTCGACGGGCTACACCTCCGGGCGGGGTCACGCCACGTGGTCGACGTGCACGGTTCGATGGATCGAGTGTTTTGCCTGTCCTGCGGCCAGCAGTTCGCCCGCGAGGACATCGCCGCGCGAATGACCCGTGAGAACCCCTGGCTCGCCGAACCCGACACCGTGAAGCTCAACCCGGACGGTGACGTCGACATCGACGCGGTCGGCGAAATGGTCGTCCCCTCGTGCACGGTGTGCGACGGGATACTGAAGCCCGACGTCGTGTTCTTCGGCGAACTCGTGCCGACCACTAAGTTCACTGCCGGTGCGGCCCTCATCCGGGCGGCCGACGCGTTCATCGTCGCCGGCTCGTCGCTCGTCGTGAACTCCGGGATCCGTCTGCTTGAGCAGGCGGTGCGGCGTCGGGTGCCGATCGTGATCGTCAATCGCGGCGAGACCAAAGGCGACTCGCGGGCGACGCTCAAGATCGATGCCGGCACGTCCGAGGTGCTCGGTGCGCTGAAGGAGCGGCTCGCCTCCTGATCCCGACCGTAGGATCGGGGGTGCTATGACCGATGTGTACCTCGTGCGCCACGGCGAGACCGAGTGGAACCGGCAGCGCCGTATCCAGGGGCTCACCGACATCCCCCTCAACGCCACCGGCCGCGAGCAGGCTCGACTGACGGGACTACTGCTCACTCGGCGACCGATTTCCCGCGTCGTCGCGAGCCCGTTAGGTCGAGCCCGAGAGACGGCCGAGATCATCGCGACCCAGATTGGCCTCGACGCGCCGCAGCTGCGCGAGGCGTTCGTCGAGCGCAACTACGGCGCCGCCGAGGGGCTCGACTTCCACGAGATCGATGTGCGCTACCCGCCCGGAGTCGACGTACCGGGCCGCGAGTCCCGAGAGGATGTCGCAGCACGGGTGATCCCAGCGCTGCAGACCCTCGCCGCCGAGCACCCAGGTGAGGCGATCGTTGTGGTGAGTCACGGTGGCGCGATCCGGGCTGCGCTCATGACTGCTGCGCCGGGGAGCGGTTTCGGACCGATCACCAACGGATCGGTGCACAGCTTCCACGTCGACGGCGCCGACCTTCGGCTGGTCGCTTTCGACGACCCGATCGAGCTGGCTGCGGTCGACCCTCGCGCGGGCGACATCGGCCTGCAGAACGCCGTGGAAGCCCGCGAATAGAGTCAGCCTTCGGCATCCTCGGGTCTCGGCTTCTGTGCGACGCGCCGCAGCACCTCGTAGAGCACGTCGGCGGAGCGGTTCCAGTCGAACAGCTGCGCCTGCACCCGTGCCGCCGTCGAGGCCTTCTTCCAGGCCGCCGCGTCGTTGAGCGTCCGCACGGCAGAGGCGAACGCGGTGGGGTCGCGCGGGTCGGCATAGACGCCGGCCTCGCCGCCGATCTCGCGGAAGATCGGGATGTCGCTCACCACGATCGGCGTTCCGACGCTCATCGCCTCAACGAGAGGGATGCCGAACCCTTCGTCGAGGGAGGCGTGCACAAGCGCGTGGGCTTTCTCGAGCAATTCGGCGTACTCCGCATCGCTGACCCCGTTGTGGAACTCGAGGGACGCCGGCGGTGCCAGTGCCTCGAGCCGGCTGCGTTCGTTGGCCGGAACCCGGCTGAGCAGGTGCAACCGGTAGCCGGGCAACTCGTGGAGGGCACGGGCGAGGGTCGAGACGTTCTTGTACGGCATGAAGGAACCCATGTAGACGAGGTTCCTGTCGGGCCCGGGGCGTCGCGCCGGCGGGTTGTCGGCGATCGGATCGGCGGCGTTGCGCACGACGGTCACCGGGCGGAGGGTGAGCCGATGCTCGGTGATGAGCGCCTTCGTCGTCTCGGACACGGTCACCACCTCGTCGGGTCGGTTGAGCGCCTTCCGCTGCGGGATCCAGGTGAGGTGGTAGGCCCACCAGCCGATGCGGATGTACCACGGGAGGTTCCGGGGCGGAGTGCGATGGCGGTGATAGATCAGGTCGTGCAGAGTGAGGACGAGCCCGTAGCGACGGCCAGCGGACCCCATCGTTTGCAGGGGACTGAAGACCGCATCCGGGTTCAGCGGATTCAGCTGTCGCGCGATCCACGGTTCGCGCAGACTCGTCTCGGCAGAGACCAGGTGCCATGGGAGGTCGGGCAGCAGGGTTAGCTGAGCCTCGTCACTGATCAGCATCTCCACGGGCATTCGTCGGCCCAGGGCCTCGACGAGTCGGGCCGAGTAGCGGCTGATGCCATCGTGGTGGCCGGAGCGCACGACATAGCGGCAGTCGAACAGGATCCTCACGCGCTGAGTTCCGTCACGAACGCGCGGATGGCGTGAGCCGCCGCGTCCGGCGTCTCGTAGTGGATGAGGTGGCCGACCCCGGGGATCACCACGAGTCGAGCGTCGGGGAAGACGTCGAGCATCGCGAACTGACCGGCCAACGGCGCGATCT